>JAEWED010000046.1 GCA_023389745.1 Actinomycetes bacterium | reverse complement strand
CGCAGGTGCTCGACCGCCGCGCCGGTCTTCTCGGCGTTGCGTCCGCAGATCGCCACCGAGGCACCCGCCAGGACGAGGCCTTCGGCCATCCCGAGCCCGATGCCGCCGTTTCCCCCGGTGACCAGGGCCACCTGTCCGCTCAGATCCGTCATGGTCACCCCTCCATCATGCTCGCCCCGGCACCCGAACAGGTGGCGAACCTGCACACTGACGAACCGGGGGCGAACACGCTGGTCATCACCGGCACGAGCGGCCCGGGAACCCGGGAGGCGAGCCTCGGGTTCAGCTCCGGTCCCACTCGAGCACGGTGAAGGCTCCGAGCCCGGTCGGATCGGTGAGCGCCTCGGCCTCGACCACGCGGCTCCGCCCACGGATCGTGTGCAGGTCGGGAGCATGCGCGCCCTCGGCCCAGATGCGACGTCCCTCGTCGACCAGCTCCTCCAGACCGTGGCGGCGCAGCCAGTCGGCCTGCGTGGTCTCGAGCGTCGGTCCGTCGACGGCGGCCAGCTGGTCGACGGCGACCTCGCAGGTGATGTCCTGGCTGCCGGGGGCGAGCAGCGGCGGCCCTCCTCGGCCGTGCGCCCGGTACGTCCGCAGCCACTCCTGTGCCGGGCGGGCCGCGAGCTCGGGTGTCGTCGAACAGTAGTCGACGACGATCAGCCGACCGCGCTCCACGACGTCGAGCGCCCGTCGCAGCCACCTGCTGGCGCCGGCCTGCAGCGGGATCCGTGCGCCGACCGTCGCGTCGGGCGCCAGTCGATCGGCGAGCTCGACCACCGTGTCCTCGGCGGGCACCACGACCTCACCCAGGGAACCGTCGCGGTCGAGCACCACGAACACCTCTCCCCATCCCTCGGCGGTGCGCTCGAGCAGCCGGAACGGGACGTTGTCGAGCAGCTCGTTGGCCAACAGCACGCCCTGGACCCGCACCGAGGGCAGCTCGGCGAGCGAGGTGACGAGCGGTCCGCTCCCGCCCGCGTCGCGGAGCGCCTCGTCAGGGAGCGCCTCGTCAGGGAGCGCCTCGTCGGGGAGCGTCTCGTTGGGGAGCGTGGTGTCGGGGTCGGGGTCGGGCCCGAGCACCTCGAAGGGCTCGACGACCTCGAGGTGGTCGCGCTGTCGGGCTCGCAGCTCGGCGGACCGCTCGACCAACACGTAGCGCAGCGCCGGTGCACACCTGGGTGCAGCGGCCAGCACGGCGATGGCGAGCGCGCCTCGTCCGGCGGCGGCCTCGACGACGACGAAGGGGTCGGGGCGGCCGAGCTCGTCCCAGCACGTGTCGAGGGCGCGGGCGACGACGGCGCCGAAGAGCGGGCCGACCTCGGGGCTGGTGACGAAGTCGGCGCCGGCACGTCCTGCTCCCCCGCCGGTGGCGAAGAAGCCGTCGTCGACGTCGTAGAGGGCGTGCTCGACGAACTCGTCGAATCGCACCGAACCGCTGCGCTCGAGACGTCGCACCAAGGAGCTCATCGTCGCGCCACTCTTCACGAATTCCGCTCCGGATTCCTGGCGATGCCGGCGAATCGAGAGCGGAATTCGGGAGGTGGGGGCGTCAGCCGCCGAGGGCGACGGGGCCGAAGCTGCTGATGTCGGTCAGCAGACCCGGCAGCACACCGAACACCATCGTGGCGACCAGCGAGATCACCACGGCAGCGGTGAGACCGGTGGGCACCTTGACCGGCGTGACGTCGCCGTCGGGTGCCGGGTCGAACCACATCGTCTTCGCCACGTTCAGGTAGTAGTACGCCGCGATCACGGTGTTGAGCGCCATGACGATCGCGACCGCGTAGCCGAGTCCGGTCTCGGCGCCGATCAGCGCCGACCAGACCGAGAACTTGGCGTACCAACCACCCATCGGCGGGATGCCGGTGAGCGAGAACAGGAAGACGGTCATCGCGACGGTCAGACCGGGCATGTAGGTGAAGAGTCCACCCAGGCTCGTGATCTCCGCCGAACGGGTCTTGCGGGCGATCGCGATGATCACCGCGAACGCACCCAGGTTCATCGCCGCGTAGATCACCAGGTAGATGACGATCGACGACAGCGCCGCGTCGCGGTTGTCGGAGATCACGACGAACGGGGCGAGCATGAAGCCGGCCTGGGCGATGCCCGAGTAGGCGAGCATGCGCACGACGTTGGTCTGGCGCAGCGCCAGCAGGTTGCCGATGGTCATCGACGCGACGGCGAGCACGAAGAACACCGGCTCGATGATGTCGGGGCGGACGTAGAAGCAGTAGAAGACGACCTGGATGAGGGCGACGAAGCCGGCGGCCTTCGAGGCGACCGCGAGGAACGCGGTGATCGGCGTCGGCGAGCCCTCGTAGGTGTCGGGTGCCCAGGTGTGGAACGGCACGGCGGAGACCTTGAAGGCGAAGCCGGCGATCACGAACAGCAGGGCGAGGGTCACGACCGGCACGCCCTCGGTGCCCATGTCCGCGATGTTGCCGGCGATGACGTCGAGCCGGGTCGAGCGGCCGAAGCCGTAGACCAGCGACATGCCGTAGAGCAGGATCGCCGAGGCGAACACACCCATCAGGTAGTACTTCAGGCCCGCCTCGTTCGACTTCTGGTCGCCCTTGCGCCACGCAGCGAGCATGTACGCCGGGATCGACAGCAGCTCGAGCGCCACGAAGATCATCAGCAGGTCGCGGGCCGAGGCCATGACCAACATGCCGAGGACCGCGGTGGTGAGCAGCGAGTAGTACTCGCTCTCCCAGTAGTCGCCCTCTGCGACGTAGTTGGTCGACAGCAGGATGACGACGTAGGCGCTGACCAGGAACAGCGACTTGAGCACCAGCGACATCGGATCGACGACGAACGAGCCGTCGAAGAGCACCCGGGTCGAGCCGTCGACGGCGAGCGTGATGATCGGGATCAGCGCGCCGAGCAGCGTCAGGTTCGCGAGCGCCGGCATGAACGGCTTGGCCCGGTCCAGCTTCACCGCGTCGAGCAGGATCAGCAGGCAGCCACCGAGCGACAGCACGATCTCAGGGGCGAGCGCGTGCCAGTCGATCGTCGGTGACTGGTACCCCGGATCGGGGAGGAGCTGGAGGAGCGAAGCGAGCACGGTGGATCAGTTCCCGCCCACCACCGCGGCGATCGCGGAGACCGCCGGGTTGGAGACGTCGAAGATGAGACCGGGGAAGAAGCCGAACACGACGATGAGCACCAGGATCGGCGTCCACGCGATCCACTCGGTGGGCTGCACGTCGGTGATGTGCGGGTCGTCGGCGAACTCCTCGCTCGGCGTGCCGAACGCGGTGCGCTGGTAGAGCCACAGCAGGTAGCCGGCAGCGAGCACGGTACCGATGGCGGCGACGACCATGAGGGTGCGGAACAGGGCGATGTTCAGACCGACGGCCGGGCTGTAGGCCGACAGGATCGCGGGGAACTCACCCCAGAAGCCGGCGAGGCCCGGCAGACCGAGCGACGCCATCGTGGCGAAGCCGAGGATCCAGCCCATCTTGGGGGCCGAGACCAGGAGACCGCCGAGACGCTTGATCTCGAGGGTGTGGTAGCGGTCCTTCATCGAGCCGGCGACGAAGAACAACATGCCGGTGATGAGACCGTGAGCGACCATGCCGAACACCGCGGCGTTCATGCCGAAGTCGGTGAGGGTGGCGATGCCGAGCATGACGTAACCCATGTGGGCCACCGACGAGAAGGCGATGAGCCGCTTCATGTCGGTCTGCGCCAGACAGCCGAGCGCTCCGTAGATGATGCCGATCGCGGCGAGCACGCCGATCACCGGGGCCCACCAGCGGGCGCCCACGGGCAGGATCGGGATGGCGATGCGGATGAAGCCGTAGGTGCCGAGCTTCAGGAGCACGGCGGCCAGGATGACCGAGCCGGCGGTCGGCGCCTGGGTGTGGGCGTCGGGCAGCCAGGTGTGGAACGGGAACATCGGGACCTTGATGCCGAACCCGAGGAACATGCCGCCGAAGATCACGATCGCCGTGGTCCGGGCGATGCCGGCGCCGCCGATCTCGCTCAGCAGGCGCATGTCGAAGCTGCGCAGCGCCTCGCCGGTGGCCGGGTCCTTGGAGAGGAAGTACACCGCCAGGAACGACACGAGCATGAGCGACGAGCCGAAGAGCGTGTACAGGAAGAACTTGATCGAGGCGTACTGGCGCTGCGGGCCACCCCAGACACCGATGAGGAAGTACATCGGCAGGAGCACGACCTCGAAGAAGACGAAGAAGAGCACGAGGTCCTGGGCCAGGAACGAGCCGATCATGCCGGTCTCGAGCACGAGCAGCAGCGAGAAGAACGCCTTGGGGTTCCCCGGCTCGGGCAGGTGGCCGAAGCTGTAGATGAACACCAGCGGGACGATGAACAGCGTCAGGGCCATCAGCGGGAGCGAGAGCCCGTCGAGGCCGAGGATGAACCGGCTGTTGATGATCTCGATCCAGCTGCGGTCGACGACGAACTGCAGCTCGCCGGCGCGGTCGTAGTCGAAGTTGATCATGACGAGCGCGCCCATCACCGCCGCGGCGAGCGACGTGCCGAGCGCAAGTCCCTTGATCGGACCCTCGGACTCCTTGGGCATGACCATCGTCACCAACGCGCCTGCCAGCGGCAGGAAGATGGTGAGGATCAAGCCCCAGTCGTTCAGGAAACTCTTCATCGGTTTCGGCTCTCCCTACTCGTCATCAGCCGATTGCCACCACGAACACGCCGGTCAGCACCGCGACACCCACGAAGAACAGGGCTGCGTACTGCTGGACCCGGCCGGACTGCACCACTCGGAGCACTCCACCCAACGCACCGGCACCGGAGCCGGTGGTGTTGACCGCACCGTCGACGACCGTCTGGTCCACGTTCTCGTAGACCCACTTGCCGGCGGTTGCCGTACCCTTGCCGACCCCGTTGACCACGGCGTCGAGCATGTGCTGGTTCGCCCAGTTCGCCGCTCGTGCGAGCGGGCCCTTGACGAACCCGACGATGACCGTCGTGTACAGCCAGTCGAAGTAGTACTTGTTGACCAGGACGTTCTTGCCGAACGCCGCGAGCTTGTTGCGCTCCGAGAGGCCCTGCAGACCGGCGAAGGCGCCCTTCCAGAAGTACAGGTAGGCGATGCCGGCGCCGGCGCCCGCGACGGCCACCGAGGTGACCGCCAGGATCGGGTGGAACGCGGCGTGCGTCAGCTGCTCGGGGAAGTAGATGCCGATCGGCTCGACGTAGGTCTGGAACATGTGGGCCGGGATCGGACCGATCGCCCACGGCAGGTTCGCGAGACCGGCGATGGCGCCGAGCGTCGCGAGGATGATCAGCGGCACCGTGATGCGCGGGCCCGACTCGTGCGGGTGGCCGTGGCCGCGGTACTCGCCGAAGAACGCGTACCAGACCGTGCGGGTCATGTAGGCCGCGGTGCAGAAGGCACCCAGCAGCAGCATGACCAGCATGACGTAGTAGGTGCCGTTCGCTCCCTCGGTGCCGGGGAAGGCACCGGTGCCGGCGAGGATCTCGTCCTTCGACCAGAAGCCCGACAGCGGGAAGAAGCCGGCGAGCGCCGCGGTGCCGATCAGGTAGGTGATGAACGTCTTCGGCATGATCTTCCGGAGACCACCCATGTCGTCGACCATGTTGAAGCTGTGGTGACAGGCATGGCTGAGCGAGCCGGCGCCCAGGAACAGGCAGGCCTTGAAGAAGGCGTGGGTGAAGAGGTGGAACATCGCCGCGGTCCAGGCGCCGATGCCGAGCGACGTCACCATGAAGCCGAGCTGCGACACCGTCGAGTACGCCAGCACCTTCTTGATGTCCTTCTGGACGAAGGCGAGCAGCGCACCGAACAGCGCGGTGATCGCACCCACGACGGCGAGCGCGTTGACCGACGAGCCCGAGATGGACAGGCCCTCGAAGAACACCGGGTAGAGGCGGGCGACCATGTAGATGCCGGCGACGACCATCGTGGCGGCGTGGATCAGCGCCGACACCGGCGTCGGTCCGGCCATGGCGTCGGGCAGCCAGGTGTGCAGGATGAACTGGCCCGACTTCGACATGACCGCGGTGATCAGGCACAACGAGGCGATCAGCAGCAGCGAGTGCGAGATGCCGCCTTCGTTGGCGAGGATGTTGATGTCGAGGATCGAGAAGGACTTGTTGGCGGCGAAGTAGAGGATGATCACGCCGATCAGCAGTCCGACGTCGCCGACGCGGTTGGTGAGGAACGCCTTGAGCGCGGCGTCGGAGTTCGGTTTCTCCTCCCACCAGTGGCCGATCAACGCGAAGGAGCAGACGCCCACCAGCTCCCAACCCACGATCATCTGCAGCGTGTTCTCGCTGAGCACGAAGAACAGCATCGAGGCGGTGAACAGCGACAGGAAGGCGAAGTAGTGGGTGTAGCGGCGGTCGCCGTGCACGTAGTCGGTCGAGAAGACGTGCACGAGCAGCGAGATCAGCGTGACGACCACGAGCATGAGCACCGACTGGCCGTCGACGAGCGTGCCGACCGAGATCGACTGGCTGCCGTTCTCGAACCAGGTGGCGCAGGTGACGACCGGGCGGGTCGGCGGGTCGTGGTGGCCGCCCTCTTCGGCGGTGGCGGCGGCCGGCGCGGCGGACTCGCCTTCGGCGACCTTGCCGGACGCGGCGCCGTGCTCCTCGCCGGCGCCGGACGACTGCGAATCCGACTCGGTGCCGTGGTCGGCGTCCGCCGAGGCGTGCTCGGCCTCTTCAGCCTCGTGGTGCGCCTCGTCGGCGACCTTCGAGCAGCTCGCATCCACGTCGGCCATGGCGACACCGGCGGTGCCCTCGCCGTGCGCCTCGGGGTTGTCGTTGGTCCACGAGATCCAGTTGCCGGCGGTGATGAGCGACAGCACGAAGGCCGCGCCGACGAAGAGGATGCCGATCTCGGCGCCCTTCTTCGGCATCTTCTTGCCGAACAGCAGGATCAGCAGGAACGACAGCGCCATCAGCGCGGGGATGATCCAGACGTGCGTGAAGAACCACATGTGCCTCAGCCCTTCAGCTCGTCGAGCTCATCGACGTCGATGGAGCGCTTGTTCCGGTAGATGAGCAGCACGATCGCCAGACCGACGCCGACCTCGGCGGCCGCGATGGCGATGGCGAACAGTGCGAAGACCTGGCCGCCGAGCCCGTGCATGGTGCTGAAGGCGACGAGGTTGATGTTGACCGCGTTCAGGATCAGCTCGATCGACATGAGGACGAGCACGCCGTTCTTGCGCACGATGACGCCGTAGACGCCGATGCAGAACAGGATCGCGGAGAGCAGGAGGAACTGGTTCAGCAGCATGGTGGCCCCTCAGTCCCGTCGCGCCAGGACGATGGCCCCGATGAGGGCGGCGAGCAGGAGCACGGAGATCATCTCGAAGGGGATGAGGTACTGGCCGAAGATCGTGTCGGACACCGCCTGGGTGCGGCCGTTGGTGTTGGCCTCGGCGACGCCCTGGAAGGCCTCGAAGGTGAGCTTGTCCTTGCCCCAGGTCTCGATGACCGAGTAGCCGATGACCAGCAGCAGCAGCAGCGAGGTGCCGATGCCGACCCACTTCTGGTTGTTGTCGAGGTCGTCGGAGACTCCGAGGGGCGCCCTGGTCAGCATGATGCCGAACAGGAACAGCACGACGATCGCACCGAGGTACACCAGGAACTGGGTGATGGCGACGAACTCGGCCTGCAGCAGCAGGTAGTTGATGCCGACGCCGCCGAGCACGACCACGAGCCAGAGGGCGGCGTGCACGATGTTCTTGGTGGTGACCATGCGGATCGCCGCGGCGATCATGAACACGGCGGTCACCGCGAACACGACGTTCGCCGGAACGTCGAAGGTCGTCTCCGCCGCAGCGGCGAACAGGGGGCTCATCGGGGGACCTTCTTGACCTTGACCTCGGACCCGGCCTCGAGCGGCTCGAAGTCCGGCACGGTCTCCATCCACTGGTCGAGACGGGACTTGTCGTGGAGCAGATCCGCGATGCGCACCTCGGAGTACTCGTACTCCGGGCTCCAGAACAGGGCCTCGAACGGGCAGACCTCGACGCAGATGCCGCAGTACATGCACAGCGAGAAGTCGATGTCGAAGCGGTCCAGCGCGTTCACCGAGCGGGGCTTGCCACCCTCACGACGGGGTGGGGCGAGGGTCTTGTGGCCCTCGATGTAGATGCACCAGTCCGGGCACTCACGTGCGCAGAGCATGCAGGCGGTGCAGTTGTCCTCCTTGAGGGCGATCACACCACGAGCACGAGGAGCGGGCTCCTCCTTCTCGTGGGGGTACTGCACCGTCGCGGCACCCTTGGCGGGTGACGGCGGCTTCAGCGGACCGTCCGGGAACATCGTCTCGAGAGCGGTCTTCATGGTGATGCCGAGCCCCTTGAGGACTCCGGGCATCTGTGGCTTCTCTGGCATCACCACACCACCTTCGCGACGCCGGTGATCACGATGTTCGCCAGCGAGATCGGGATGAGGAACTTCCAGGCGAGGCGCTGCAGCTGGTCCTCACGGAACCGGGGCAGCGAGAAGCGCACCCAGAACACGACACCGACGAGCAGCACGGCCTTGAACGAGACGACGAGCGGACCGATGAAGTGCATCGGACCCGTGCCGATGCCCCAGCTGGTGGGGAGGCCCCAGCCGCCGAGGAAGAGCGTCGAGGCGACCGCCGCGAAGGCCACGGCGGTCGCGAACTCGGCGATGAAGTACACGAGGAAGCGGATGCCGGTGTACTCGACCTGGTAGCCGGCGACGAGCTCGGACTCGGCGATCGGCATGTCGAACGGGGTCTGGGTGAGCTCCGCCTGCACAGCGATCAGGAAGATCGTGAACCCGACGATCTGCGTGAGGATGTACGGGTTGCCGATGCCACCCCAGCCGAAGATCTCGCCGTCGGCCTGAGCGGCGACGATGTCCTGCAGGTTGAGGCTGCCCGCCGCGATGACGACGCCGACGACCGAGAGGATGAGGGGCAGCTCGTAGGCGATGAGCTGGCCGGCCGCACGCAGGGCGCCGAGCAGTGCGTACTTGTTGGCCGACGCCCAGCCGGCCATGAGGATGCCGATGACCGAGAGGCTCGACATGGCGAGCACGAAGTAGATGCCGGTGCCCAGATCGGCGACGACCGCCTCGGGGCCCGCCGGGATCGCGACGAACATCAGGAAGGTCGAGGCGAGCACGACCGCCGGCGCCAGACCGAAGATGAACTTGTCGGAGTTCTCGGTGAAGACGTCTTCCTTCTGGAGCCACTTGCCGACCTCGGCGAGCAGCTGCAGCGAACCGAACGGACCGGCCTCCATGGGGCCGAGTCGGCTCTGCATGAACGAGACGAACTTGAAGAGGTACAGGTACACGACCCCGCCGGTCAGCAGCAGCAGTGCCACCAGACCGAGCAGCACACGGATGACCGTCTGCTGCCAGTACGCGAGTTCGAGGCCCAGGACGAGCGACTGGGTCATCGGTCGATGTCTCCCAGGATGAAGTAGAGCGAGGCCAGGATCGAGATGATGTCCGGCACGTACACACCTCGGAGCACCCAGGGGGCGATCGAGATGTTGTTGAAGCTCGCCGAGCGGATCTTGAGGCGGAACGGCGTCAGGTCACCCTTGGAGACGATGTAGTAGCCCATCTCGCCGAGCGGGTTCTCGGTGGCGACGTACGCCTCGCCCGCGGGGACCTTGATGATGCGGGGCACCTTGGCCATGATCGGCCCGCCGGGGATGCCGTCGCAGATCTGCTCGACCATCTTGGCGGACTCGCGCACCTCTTGGAGGCGGACCCAGAAGCGCGAGTACGAGTCGCCGTCGGGGTGGGTCCAGACCTTCCAGTCGAGCTCGGGGTAGACGAGCCCGATGTTGTTGTCGCGCCGGGTGTCCCAGTCGATGCCCGAGCCACGGGCGTTCGCGCCCGACAGGCCGTACTGGGTGGCGATGTCGACGGGGATGACGCCCACGCCGCGCATGCGCTCCGAGAAGATCTCGGCGCCCATCAGCAGGTTCTCGATCTCGTCGCAGAAGTCCGCGACCTTCTTCATGACCGACTTCGTGTTGGCGATCCAGCCCTTGGGCAGGTCGTCCTTGAGGCCGCCGATGCGGTCGAAGTTCGGGTGGAAGCGACCGCCGGTGACCGCCTCGATCTGGTCGAGCACGAACTCACGGTCGCGGAAGGCGTAGAACGCGGGGGTCACCGCGCCGAGCTGCACGCCGGTGTCACCGAGGAAGAGGATCAGGTTCGAGATGCGGGACATCTCGAACAGCAACGTGCGGATCCACTGGGCACGGGGCGGTGCCTCGATGCCCATGAGCTGCTCGGCGCCGAGGATGAACGGCACCTCGTTGGCGAAGCTGCCCAGCCAGTCGATGCGGTTGATGAGCGCGGTCACCTGCGGGTAGGTGCGCACCTCGGAGAGCTTCTCGTAGCCGCGGTGCATGTAGCCCGGGATCGGTTCCGCGGCGATGACCTGCTCGCCGTCGAGCCGGGCGACGATGCGCAGCGTGCCGTGGGTCGCCGGGTGCTGCGGACCCATGTTGAGGGTCATGCCCTCGGTCTCGAGCTCCACGTTGACCCGTGCATCGGCGGCCTTGGCGGCGATGTACTGGAGCTTCTCGCGGTCGGTCACAGCGGTCACGACTCGCCTCCCCCGTCGGTGGCTGCGGCGTCGCCCGCTTCGTCGGTGGGCTCGTCCTCGTCGGTCGGCATGGGCTCGACGTCGACGATGCCGGGCCACGGCTTCACGAGCCGCGACAGCAGCGGGAAGTCCTTGCGCAGCGGGTTGCCCTCGAAGTCGCCGGGCAGGTACAGGTTCCGCAGGCCCGGGTGGCCGGCGAACGAGATGCCGAACATCTCCCAGGCCTCACGCTCGTGCCAGTCGGCACCGGCGTAGATGTCGGTCCACGAGGCGATCTCGAGGCTGTCGTCGGGGACGTCGGCCTTGAGCGTGACACCCCAGTAGTTGCCGGGCTCGCCGACGTTGGCGACACGGGCGAACGCCTGGAAGCGGGTGTCGCCGCCGGCGTAGCCGGTCTCGAACGGGCCCTCGGGATCGGTGTAGTCGGCGGCGCCCTCGATGGCGCGGTCGACCTCGGAGTCCATGGAGCGGCCGTACGGCGACGGCATCCAGTCGATGATCGACAGGAAGCCGAAGTAGCGGGCGCGCAGCCGGTGCCGGGCGACGTGGCCGGCGTCGTGCCAGGCCTCGGTCGACACACGGATCCAGAGGTCCTTGCCCGGCACGATGTGCGTCCCGACGATCGCGTCGCCGAGGGCGTCGGTGAACGAGGCGAGCAGCGCTTCGCGGGCCTCGTCGGTCTCGACGGGCTCCTCGGTCTCGGTGTCGGCGGTGGGGCTGGCGGTCTCGTCGCTCATGTCCAGGTCACTCCATCACGAGCGGCGCGCCGCGCCACCGTGCCGAGATGTCTTCCTTCTGGATGCGCTCCTGGAGCATCACGACGCCCTCGAGCAGGGCCTCGGGACGAGGCGGGCAGCCGGGGACGTAGACGTCGACGGGGATGATCTGGTCGACGCCCTTGGTGACCGAGTAGCTGTCCCAGTACGGGCCGCCGCAGTTCGCGCAGGAACCCATCGAGATGACGTACTTCGGGTCGGGCATCTGCTCGTAGAGGCGCCGCACCGCGGGCGCCATCTTGTCGGTGACCGTGCCGGAGATGACCACGAGGTCGGTCTGGCGCGGGCCGGCGGGCAGCGGGATCACACCCAGGCGCATGACGTCGTAGCGGGGCGACGCGAACGCCGCACCCATCTCGATCGCGCAGCACGCGAGGCCCCACTGGTACACCCAGATGGAGTACTTGCGCGACAGGTTGAGCAGGTTCGTGAGCGGCTTGGGAGCCTTGCCGCTCTCGATGAGGCCTAGGCCCACTTGAGGACCCCCTTGCGCCAGGCGTAGACGAGTCCGAGCACCAGCACGAAGATGAAGATGAACATCTCGATGAGACCGAACGTGCCGTAGACCTCGAGGCGGGTGGCCCACGGGAAGATGAAGAGGGCCTCGACGTCGAACATCACGAAGAGCAGGGCGAAGATGTAGTAGCGCACCTGGCTCTGGGACCACATGTCGCCCACGGGGTCGACACCGGACTCGTACGAGACGTACTTGCCGGCCTGGGGTCGGTCGGGACGCAGCGCCCACGAGATGAGCAGCAGCAGGCCGAACAGCACGAAGCTGAGGCCCACGAAGATCCCGACGGTGAGGTAGGAGCGAAGGAAGTCGCTGAGCGGGTTCGCCATCGGCTGGCAGACTACTCAGCACCGCGACGACGGACCAAAGCGAGCGGCCGATGTGTGACCCCTGCGTCGGCCGACGGCACCCCGTCGGCGGACGACCCGGTAGATCTGCCCGGTCGACATTACGGGTGCTTGCTTCCTACAGTTTTTCGTGACCGGGCTTCCGCCCGGCGCGACAGGGCCGATCCTGCGCCGGAGGGGACCGGATCGATGCACGAGGACCGACGACCGGGGTGGTACCCCGATCCGCGTGTCGGCGGGCGATTTCGCCTCTGGGACGACGAGGGGTGGCACGGCGTCACCTCGAGCGAGCCGGTGTGGGGCAAGGTCAGCCCGACCCGGTCGGGCGCGTCCCGCCCCCGGTGGACGGGCGGCAGGTTGCTGATCGCCGCGGTCGCGGTCGTGGCGGTCGTGGTGCTCGCATGGCTGATCGGTTCGCGCAGCTCCAACGGTGCCGGGGACACCTCGTCGACGCGCCCGGGTTCGTCGGAGGCAGCGGCGGGCCGCGACGTCGACCCGGACCGGGCCGGCGCGGACGGAGCCGACGCGGACGGGGCCGCCGATGGGAGCGCGGACGGATCATCGGGGACGGGAGCGGCGTCGGAGTCGGACCGAGGAGCGGGCGCCCGCGACGGCAACGGGGGCGGCGACGCGGGCGGCGCCCCGTCGGGCACCGGCCCGGGGTCCGCGGGGCCCGACGATCCGGAGGGAGGGGGCGTCGACGATCCGGACGACGGTGCCACGCCGGGGCCCACCGACTCGATCCCGCTCGTGAGCGTTCCCCCGGAGTCGAGCTGCGCGATCACCGACGCGGAGTTCTCCGCGGTCCTCGACACGCCGGAGATCCGTCGCGTCGTCGGCGACGAGCGGTTCGGCGACGTCCGCTGCATCAACAACCTGGTGGCGGCTCGCACCTCGAGCGGCCTGATCGCCGTGGTCCGTCAGGATCCCTCGGGCTGGACGCTCGCGACCCTCGGCGACGACAGCCCGTGCCTGGAGCTGGAGCTGCCGGCGGACATCACCTCGGCGCTCGGTTGCTGAGGATCAGCCCGAGAACTCGCCCCTGAAGGGCGGCGGCGTCGCCGCTACCCCTGTGCTCGCCCTGTCCGGTGCGGAGCCGGGCTCCGGCTCGGGGAACAGGGGCCCGTCGGGGCCGGGTGATCCGTTCACCCATCCGGCGTCGCTGTAGTAGCCCTCGTAGTAGTACTGCTGCTTCGCGAGCCCCGGCGTGCCGATGAGGGCGGTGCCCATGACGCTGGCGCCGTGGAGCCGGAGCTGTTCGATGGTGTGCTGCAACGCACGCACGGTCGTCCGCCCGGAGCGAACCACGACCACGACCTCGTCCACGACGGCCAGCAGGTCGATGGCGTCGTTCGCCACCTCGACCGGGCTGGTGTCGATGACCACCGTCGCGCCCTCGGCCACGGCCTCGGTCACCAGCGAGCGGGCAGCCTCGGCGAGCCCGGCGACCTCCTTGCCCGGTGCGCCGCTCGGCGCGACGAACAGGTGCTCGTGCGAGGTCGGGTGCACGATCTGATCGGTGCTCGGTCGCGCCACGTCGAGCCGAGCGTGCTCGCGGATCCCCGGCACGGGGCTCACGCCGAGGAGCTCGTGCACCGACGGCCGACGGAAGTCGCCGCCGACGACCAGGGTCCGCTCGCCCGTCTCGGCGAGCGCCAGGGCGGTCACCGCGGTGGTGGTCGACTTGCCCTCGGACGGCGAGGGCGACGTGATCATGAACACCCGGGCGCCGCCCTGGCCGGAGGCTCCCGCGTGCATGAACTGCAGCGCCGACCGGATGCGACGGTACGGCTCGGCCCAGGGGCCCTCGAGGCGGAGGGTCCCGTCGGGTGACCTGGGCAGCTTGCGACTCGAGAAACGCCCCACCTCGGCGAGCACCGGGAGCTCCACCGCAGCGATCAGCTCGTCACGGGTGTCGATCCTCGGCACGAGACGTTCGACCACGATCACGACGGCGGCTGCGAGGGCGAGGCCCAGCAGTCCGAGCAGGACGGCGCGGAACGGCGCACCGGTCGGCACCGGGAGCAGCTCGTCGTCGACCTGTTCGGGCGCGTCGGTGCCCAGCGTCGAGTACGGCAACGAGCGCTGTGCGTTGAGCCGTTCGGCACGCAGCTGCTGCTCGGCCTGCTCGAGGGTCTGTTGCAGCCTGGAACGCTCCTCGACCAGGAACGGCGTCGAACCGAGGCCCTGGTTGCGGACATCCGGATTGGCGGCGTCGAACGCGGTCAGCTCGGCCCGCGCGTCGTCGACCTGTTGCTGCAGCTCCCGCAGGCGCAGGTCCTGCTCGCCGGTGAGATCGCCGTTCACGACCTCGATGAACGCGTCGACGAACGCGGTGACCCGCAGGGAAGCCTGCTCCGGGTCGGCGTCCTTCGAGGCGACCTCGATCGTGCCGGTCTCTGGGTCCGCAGTGGCGGAGACCTTCGACGAGACCGCCGTGGGGTCCTCGACGCCGAGGGTCGCAGCGGCCACCCGGGCGACCTCTCCCCTCGTCACACGCAGGGCGTCCTGTTCGACGCCGCCGGAGCGGGGCGCGGCGGTGTTGGCGACGATCAGCTGGCGCACCTTGTACTCGGTCGTTGCCTCGTCCTCGGGCGCGACGATCGAGGACAGCACTCCGGCCGCCACCCCGAGCAGGAGTCCGAGCGCGAGGACCGGCCAACGTCTGCGGAGCACCGCCCGCAACTTGGTCATCGTGCTTCCCGTGGGCTCACGGCGTTCAGGCTACCGACGCACACCCCGGTGCCCCTCACCTCGCGCCGAGCGGATCGGGGTGCTCGCGCTCGATCTGGCCCGCGTCCTCGGCGGGGCGTTCACGCCACCAGCGCGTCGCCGGCACGGCGAACGCGAGGAAGAACAGCGGCAGCATCTGGCTGCGCTGCCGGGCGAGGATGCCGGCGTTGGCGATGCTCGAGAACGCCACGACGAACATCAGGGAGTACACGGCCCCGAAGATCAGGATCTGCCGACGCCACGCCGAGCCCGGCCAGCGCCGCAGCCGCCGCCAGGACGCGACGACGAGCACGCCGATCAGCGCCGCTTCGCCGGCCGAGATCAGGGAGCCGACGCTGTCGGCCTCCCAGGGGAAGGGGCGGAACAGCACCGACACCGTCGCCGCCGGGAGTTGGAGAGGCGATGACACAATGACTGGCTCGAAGCTGGAGCCGCCCTTCTGCGTCCGTTCGCGGGTGAGCTGGAGCGCGTCGGAGTGACTGGTCGTCTGGCCGGCCTCGTCGGAGAAGAACCTGGTGGTCTGGGTCGCCGCCACCGAGGCCAGGACCACGACGACCACGAGCCCGACCAGGCGAGCGGCGCGGCCTCTTCCCCGTGCGGCGTCCGCTCGCGAGCCGCCGATGAACGCGAACGTGACGGCCAGCGCCACTGCGAGCACGGCCATGAGCGCGACGTGGGAGCGGATGAGCAGCATGCCGACGACACCGATCCCGAACGGCAGGATGCCCCACGGACGCGCACGTGGCGCGAGCAGCGCACACGCGCCGTAGGTGGCCACGCCCAGGAAGCACACCATCAGGGCGTCCTTGCCGATCGAGCTCGGCCAGAACAGGAGTGAGGGCCAGAACATGACGAGGTACAAGTAGCGGCGCCGGTCGATCTCCGGGAACGCCCGTTGCGCGCCGCGCACGCACAGCAGACAGCCCCAGAACGCCAGCCAGGAGTAGACGAAGAACCCGGCGAAGAGGCTGCGACCGGTGATCACGAACAGGTAGCCGGTGAGCTTGATCACCCGCCGCGTCGAGTCGACCACCGAGTCGATCGAGTCGATGGCGGGGAACCAGTCCCCCGCACGCACCTCTTGGGCGAACAGCCAGCCGTCGTCCGCGTACCGGTTCGAGTCGCCGCCACCGCCGTAGAGCCGGTTGACCATCCAGTAGCGCAGCACCGAGAAGACGAGCTTCGCGACGAGCGCCGCGAGGAGCACCCACAGCAGTCGGGGGTCCTCGTCGGCGTCCGCGAGGCGCCGGAAGACGGGCACCGAGGCCACGACGATCACGACCGCGACCACGATGCCGACGGCGATGTTGTAGCTGATCCGGTTCAACGCGAGCGCTGCTGCGGCCAGCACCACGGCGACCGCAGCGGTGCCGGCGAGCACTATCAACCTGTCCGATGACTCATCCATCGTTCGCCTCGACGACCGTCGACCCCGGGAGCACGGAAGCTACCGGAGCCATGGCGCGTCGGAGGGGGTCGGCGCTGTCGCCGGCCCCCTCCAGAACGCACCCGGTACGACGTGTCAGTCGTTGTCGAGGATCGTGCCCGTCGCCGAGGACTGCAGCTCCTCGACCAACGGACCCGACACCACCGCACCGTTCAACGAGAACGTCTCAGCCGACTCCCCGACCGTGTCGTTCACCAACGTCACGTTGAAGATCTTCGACACCTCCGTCGCAC
>JAEWED010000196.1 GCA_023389745.1 Actinomycetes bacterium | reverse complement strand
CATGGCGGCGCTCCACAGCGCTGCCAGCTCAGCGGCTCGGTCCGGCTCCCATTCGACGAGAGGGTCCCACTCGACGAGCGGTTCGGGGTCGGTCACCGACCAGGCACACCGGCGAACAGATCGGTCTCGTACACGCCGTCGACGCCGGGGGTCCCGTCGACGCCGATGTCGACCAGGGATCGGGCGAGCACGTAGTCGTCGTAGGGATGGGCGTCGCGTGCCACCTCGGAAGGCAGCCCGAACCAGAACGACTCCTCCGGGTCCACCTGCGTGGCATGCGCCCGCAGGGCGGCGTCTCGGGCCTCGTAGTACTCGGCGATCGGCACCCGCGTCGTGATGCGTTCGGTCGCCTCCATCTCGTTGATGCGCTCGATCCAGTCACCCTGGAACGGCGAGTCGATGCCCATCTCGACGTACTTGCCGTGCAGCGCCTTCACCCGGGTCGCGGACCACTCGGTGTAGTAGAGCTTCAGCGGCTGCCACGGCTCGCCGGCGTCGGGGTACCAGGCCGGGTCACCGGCACGGTCGAACGCTGCGACGCTCACGTCGTGCACCTTCAGGTGGTCGGGGTGTGCGTAGTGCTGCTGATCGTCGCTGTAGGTGACGATCACCTGGGGACGGTCGCGACGGATGATCCGGACCAGCCGTTCGGTCGCCTCGTCCAGCGGCGCGTTCCAGAAGTTGTCGGGCCGCTCGTTCTCGGGCATGTCGGGCATGCCCGAGTCGTGGTAGCCGAGCAGCTCGAGCACGTCGTAGCCGATCGCGGCGACCGAGGCGTCGAGTTCGGCGCGGCGGACCGCCGGCAGGTTCTCTCGCACCTCGGGGGTGTCCATCGCGGGGTTCAGCACGTCGCCGGCCTCGCCGCCGGTGCAGCACACGAGCGTCGCGCCGATGCCCTCCGCCCGGTACTTGGCAACGGTCGGCGCACCCTTCGAGGCCTCGTCGTCGGGGTGGGCGTGCACGGTGAGCAGCCGCAGCGGCGCGGTCTCGTCGGTCGGTGCTGGCATGGTCCTCCCACTCTACTGACCGTCCGTCGACGGTCGTCCGCCGGTACGGTGAAGGCGTGGATGCCGAAACACTGGCGGTCGGATTCGTAGTCCTCGGGGTGCTGTTGTGCGCCCTCGAGCTGGTGGTGCCCGGGTTCGTGGTCCTGCCGTTCGGCCTGGCTGCCGTGGTCGCTGGCATCGCCGGTTTCATCGGGGCCGACCCGCTGGTCCAGGCGATCATCTTCATCGTCGCGTCGGCAGGGTTCTTCCTGGCGCTGCGTCCCATCGCTCGCCGTCTCAACCAGTCGGGGCCCAGCGAGGGCATCGGATCCCAGCGTCTGATCAACGCGACGGGTGTCGTGCTCGAGCACATCGCGACGGGTGAGACCGGCCTGGTCCGCATCGACCGCGAGGAGTGGCGTGCGGAGTCCGGCGACGGGCGTGTGCTGGTGCCCGGGACACCGATCCGGGTGCGAGAGGTCGTCGGCACCCGTGTCGTGGTGCTGCCCGCCCAGGACAGCCCGGCGGACCTGCCCCCGCACCCTCCCGTGTCACCGGATCGCCCGACCCCGGCCGAGTGACCGTTCCCTCACGAAGACTGCCCGACCACCCGAGGACAGCCACATGAGCACTGCCATCATCATCGTCGTCGTCGCCGTCATCATCCTGTTGGCGGTGGTGGTGATCTCGAGCGTCCGGATCGTGCGGCCCTATCAGAAGGGCATCATCGAGCAGCTCGGCAAGTACAAGGAGACCAAGGACTCGGGTCTCCACCTGATCATCCCGTTCATCCAGAGCATGCAGCTCGTCGACATGCGCGAGCAGGTCGTCGACGTGCCGCCCCAAGAGGTCATCACCTCGGACAACGTGATCGTGTCGGTCGATGCGGTCATCTACTACGAGCCGACCGACCCGCAGCGGCTCATGTACAACATCGCCAACTTCTTCATGGCGATCACGAAGCTCGCCCAGACGAACCTGCGCAACGTCATCGGCGACCTGAGCCTGGACGAGGCGCTCACCAGCCGCGACAAGCTCAACATGGAGCTGCGCCAGATCCTCGACGACGCCACCGACAAGTGGGGTGTGCGGGTCGCCCGGGTCGAGATCCAGCGCATCGACCCGCCGCCGGACGTCATGTCGGCCATGCACGAGCAGATGAAGGCCGAGCGTGGCCGTCGTGCCCAGGTCACCAGCGCCGACGGCTTCCGTGAGGCCGCCATCATGAAGGCCGAGGGCGAGAAGCAGGCGGCGATCCTCACCGCCGAGGGCGTCAAGCAGCGTCAGGTGCTCGAGGCGCAGGGCCAGGCCGAGGCAGTGCAGACACTCGCGGATGCCGAGCGGTACCGCGCCGAGACGATCGCGCTGGGTGAGGGCAACGCGACCCGGACCGTGTACCAGGCGATCCACGACGGCGGGCCGACGAACGACCTGATCGCCATCAAGTACCTCGAGGCGCTGCAGGGCATCGCTGACGGGCGGGCGTCGAAGATCTACCTGCCCCTCGACACCGGCTCGGTCTACGGCTCGCTCGCCGGCATCGCCGAGCTGTTCAAGGGGGCGGGTGACGAGCCCGCCGGCGACGGACCTCCGGCTCGCCCGCGACCCGCAGCAGGTTCGGCCTCGCCGCCGCCGATCCCGCCGGTACCGCCGACTCCCCCGCCGTCACCCGAGATCGCCCAGGCCGCCGAGCAGGTCGCCCGCGCCGCCGAGATGGCCCGCGCCGCCGAGCTCGACGACCCCCTCCACTGATCTTCGGCGCCGAGAAATAGGGGTCGTCATCGACACACCTTGTCGATCCCCACTCCCATGACGCTGGCGGGGTCGCGCTGCGATCTCAGGGCTGACGGTGACACGAGAGGTCACCTGCAGCCCTGGGTTCGAGCTGCCGCCGCATCCGTCGGGCTAGCTCACGTCAGGGACGGCCAGCCGTCTGCAAGGCTGCTTGCGTGGGACACGGGGTGGAGAGCACGGCGGCCGCCGCCGACCGACGAACACGAGCGCGCAGCGCTGGTCGCACGGCACGGCTGCTCCTGATGCCGTTCGCGGTTGCGGTCGCCGTGCTGTGGCTCGGCGGCGCGGTCGAGATCCTGACCTTCGACGACGGCGAGCCCGGGGACGAGTGCTGGGCGGTCGACGGGTCCACCGGGGTCCCCGGACGTGAGACCGACCGCTGGGTCGGCGGCGGACTGCTCGGCCGCCCCGGCGTGGTCTGCGAGTCGGAGCTCGAGGTCGAGACCTTCTCGGGGTCAGCAGTCATGGTCGATCGGTACTTCACCCACGCCGACGCGCTCTCGGCCGTGCTGGCCGTGCTCGCGTTCGTCGTCACCTCAGTCGTGGTGTCCGAGGAGCTGCGCCCCGGGCGCCGCGGCCCCTGGTGAACCATCGACCGAGGCGTTCTCCGGTGATCCATCGACGGACCTTGTCGATGGATCACCGGAGGTCGTTCGGCGCGCCAAGCGAGGGCTGCCGGCGACACGGGAGGTCGGTCTCAGCCCTCGGTTCGGCGGCGGCGAGCGGCGAGCGGCCCGGCGGCGGTCAGGTGCGGCTGGCGCTGAGGGGGACGAGCTCGAACTCGCCCGAGGGATCGTCCTCGTCGTCGACGACGGTCCAACCGCACAGCTCGGCCAGTCGCTCGCGGCCCTCCTGCGGGCCCGACGCGATGAGCTCGTCACCGGCGACCAGCACCGCGAAGCCGCGGGGCCGGTACAGGTAGCGGTTGTCGCGGCGGATCGCGAGCACGTGGAAGCCCGGCTCGATGTCGAGCTGCAGCTCGGCGAGCGAATGCCCGTCGACCACCGATCCCGGCGCCACCGGCACCTGGGTCGCGACCACGTCGGCCTCTCCGAGGGCGAGCTTCACGATCGGGTGGAAGCCCCGGTCGTCGGTGATCAGCCAGACCATCTGGTGCGCCTGGTTGCCGAGCTCCTCGGCGGCCGAGGCGAGCTGCAGCAGGCCACGTAGCGGCGACGGGTCGACGTCGTCCTTGGCGGCCCTCAGGACCCACAGCTGCATGTGGTCCTTCATCTCGTCGAGACGCTCGGCGAGGTGGCGCACCTCTGCAGCCAGGCCGCCGTCGCGCAATGCGAGCGCCGAATACGCCAGACCGACCGCTGCTTCGGAGATGTTCTTCATCTCGACGAGCACGTCGACGGCACGGTCGAGGTCGGTGAGGGCACCCGACGCGGCGACCTCGGGGGCGTCCCACGTCGGCGCCGCGGCGAGCTCGTGCAGCCGGGAGATGCCGGCGGGCGAACCACGCAGGAACAGCACGTCGCCGGGCACGAGCACCAGATCGCCGTCGATCTCGTCGATCATCCAGGAGCGCTCACGGCGGATCGCCACGACGCGCATGCCGCACTGCACGGTGATCTCGAGGTCCTTCAGCGGACGGTGCGCCATGTGCGAGCCCTCACGAACCCAGACGCGGTGCGAGACCTCTTCGGCGTTGGAGAGATCCGCGATCAGCTCCTGGGGGATGCCGAGGCGGTGCGTGACGATCCGGGTCACGTCGACCGCGGCGTTGGCGATGCTCTCGATCGCCGAGATGATCTGCAGCACCGAGGCCATGCCCTCGGCCTCGGCGGGTCGGCGCACCGCCAGGGTGCAGACCGCGCGCATGTCCTGCACGAGGTCGTTCATCCGCTCCTCGAGCTCGGACACCTCGGTGGCCATGCCCGGATCGTTGAAGTACACGGCCGCATAGGCCAGGTCGACCATGATCTCCGAGGTGTCCTTCGCCTCGGCGAGCATGGCCCGCAGACTTCGTGGTCGATCATCCACTGCGTTCGTGCACCTCTGATCCGCCGATGATCCCAACGTCACCGCTGCACACAGGATAGGCCCGGTGCGTCAGGCGACCACCGCAAGTTGGCGCGACTCCGCCAACAACCGTCCGTGGCGGTCCAGCACCCGTCCGTGCTCGACCAGGTAGCCGTCCGCGGCGAGCGGGCTGTCGAAGTGCACGAAGCAGTAGTCGTCCGGGTCCGCAGGGCGCGCTCGGAAGTGGATCGTCAGGTCGATCGTCGGCACGGCCATCGGGATCGAGACCCGCGAGAAGATCGGCGGCATCCACGCGTCGGTCAGCGCGGCGAGCACGAGCTCGTCGACCGGATCCGGCTGCAGCAGGCGGAGCCAGCCACCCGTCGACGCCAGCGCGTCGTCGTCCGGGCCGACGGTGAAGGGCAGATTGCCGAGCACCCAACGCAGGTCGTAGTGGCGCCGCATCGGCACGTCGAGGTCCGGGTCGTAGGCACGAGCCGGGATGTCCTCGGGCATCGGCACCGGGCTGCCGTCGGGCAGCGTGGGCAGCCCGGGGCCCTCGTCGAAGCTGACCGAGTCGTCACGGTCGACGGCCAGCACGGCGATGGCCAGCACCAGCAGGCGTCCGTCCTGGGTCATCCGGGCCGTCACGTTCGACACGGTGCGCCCGGAGCGTTCGATGACGACCTCGACCTCGACGGGCCCTGCCGACGGCGGACGCAGGTACTGCAGCGTGATCGAGCGGGGGCGACGCGACGCATCCCCCACCTCGGCGACGATCGCCCGCAGCACGACCGCGGCGACGTAGCCACCGTTGGGCCCGGCGATGATCCACCACGAGGGGTCCATGGCGCCGCGGTAGCGCCCGTCGCCGAGCGGTTCGACGGCGGTGTCCGCGGCGAAGTTCGTGACCTCGCCCGGTTCGAGCGGCGGTCGGGTCGGCTGGTCCGGTTCGGTGCTCATCGGCTGCCATGATGGACCCACGGCCGGCTCCGGTGTGAACCGCCGACCGATGGCACAGCGAGCTGGTCGCGCACACCGAGGGGGTCGACGTTGGTGGGAACGGGGTTCGAGGTGGCGCAGTGGCCAGGTTCTGCACTCACCGACGAACTGATCGCCCTCGGGCGGTCCCACGACGCCGGTCCGGCAGGCCCGCCGCCGATCGAGGCGATCGTCGACTGGGTCGCCGGGCAGCTCGCCGCCGGCGTCACGCCGGACGCGCTCTGCGAAGCAGCACTGTGGCTCGGGCTGCGCCACACCCGCGTCGAGGGCAGGGGTCCGCACGGCCTGGTCAGCCACGTCGTGCTGGCCGCGCCCGCCAGCGCGGCGATCGGCGACCACGACCCGGCGACCGCGACGCTCGCGGCGGCACAGCTGATCACCTACGCCCTCGGTGACCGCGACGGCGGTGTGTACGACGAGTGCGAAGGACCGACGTCGTTGTCGTGGTTCGCTCCGTCACCTGCGGGCGGTGACCCGGTGCAGGGCTTCCTCGACGCCGCGCTCGCCGGCGAGTGCGAGCTCGCGGATCATCGCTGGCTCAGCGCCGCCGAGCACGATCCCGCCGGAGCGACCGCGGCGCTCGTGTCCGCCGGTGCCGCCGGCTACCACCTCAACGAGCACAAGGTGATCTATCCCGCGCAGCTGCTCGCCTGGTGCGAGCGCCGCGGCTCGTTCGATCCGGTGCTGCTGCGCGCCGCCGCCCGGTTCGCCGGCAACCACGTCCAGGACCCTGAGCATGCGATCGCCCGTCGGGCCGACGCCGGGGTGCTCGCCGACATGGCCGAGATGGACCTCGAGGAGTTGAACGGGAGCGAGCTCGACGGCGCCGGGCTCAGCGTCGCGGACGGCGATCTCTCCCGGATCTCGACGGTCGCGACGGGTCTGGCGCGCACCGCGCCACGTGACCTGGCGCCGCTGTTGCTCGGCTCGCTCCAGGACGGGCTCTCACCGAAGGACCTGGTGCACGCCGCCGCGCTCGTGCACGCCGCCCGGTTCGCCGACACCAGCTTCGGTGATCGACTGCCGATCGGAGCGATCCACGCCGGCACGGGCACCAACGCACTCCGGCGCTGCATCGAGGCGTCGACCTCGCTCGAGGCGATCTACGAGCTGGCCCTGTGCGCCACCGAGTCCTCGAGCGCCTCGGAGCTCGCCGCGATCGAGGAGCTGACCGTCGCTCCGACCGATGACGGTGCGCTCGAGGACCTGCTCGACGCGCTCGACGACGGCGACCCCGACGCGGCGGCCGACGCCGCGTCGGCGGTCCCTCCGGGTGACCCTGACGCGACCGACGCAGCATGGGCCGCGGTGCGCTCGGCTGCGGTGAGGGACCAGTCGATGTTCGGCCATGCGGTGAAGCACGTCGTCGCGATGGACGAGGACTTCCACGCCTCGACCCACCCGGCGCGCGGCTGGTTCCTGGCCGCAGCGGCACGCACCGCGGCACACGGCGCGGCCGGGCCGTGCGATGTGGCGGACGCAATGACGGAGCGGCTCCTCAGCTGAGCGCCCGGACGGGGGAACGGCAGCGCCGCACGCCGCGTTCCGTTCCCACCCGACCGCTATCGTGGACGGCCGACGCAGTGGGACTCCACCGCACCCGAGAGGCGCAGATGTCACGCAATCCGATCCTGACCGACAAGGCGTTCGACCCGGCGGGCACCGACACCATGACTCGGTCCGGCCCGTCGCCCGCCCAGGAGTGGGAAGCGGCACAGCGTGGCGCAGCCGCGCAGAACACCGCGTGGAACCAGCCCACCCAGGCCGTGCCGACCGGTCCGATCGTCACCGACGGCAAGGTCATGACCCTGGGCGGTGTCGCCTCCGCGACGCTCGTCATCTTCGCCTTCGTGCTGCTCGGCGGCGCATGGGGATGGTCCCAGGTCACCGAGGGCGTCCCACAGCGGATGCTCGACGGCACGGTCGTCACCCCGGTGTCGTTCGACAACCCGGGGGCGATGATCGTCTGCATGCTCGCGGCACTCGGCGTCGCAGTGCTCACCGCGTTCAAGCCGAAGCTCGCCCGGTTCACGTCGATCCCCTACGCCCTGCTCCAGGGCGCGGTCGTCGGCATGATCTCGCACTACTACAACGCCCAATTCGAGGGCATCGTCATCCAGGCCGTGCTCGCCACCTTCGGCGTGTTCCTGGCCATGCTGGTCCTGTACGGACTGCGGGTCCTGCGTGCGACGCCCCGTTTCACCAAGGGCGTCATCGCCGCCACCTTCGGCATCGTGGTCATGTACGCGCTCGGCTGGATCATGAGCCTGATCTTCAGCGACTTCCAGCCGTTCTGGCAGAGCAGCAGCCTGCTCGGCATCGGCATCAGCGTCGTCATCGTGATCGTCGCCGCGCTCAACCTGATCCTGGACTTCGACTTCATCGAGCGAGGCGCCCAGAACGGTCTGCCCCGGTACATGGACTGGTACGCGGCGTTCGGCCTGATCGTGACGTTGATCTGGCTGTACCTCGAGATGCTGCGCCTGCTCGCCAAGCTGCGTCAGTGATCCCCCGGCCCTGACGGGACTGCCCCGACGACCGATCGGGGCACGCCCATCACGGCACGAGGACGACCTTTCCCACCGCCGTGCGCTCCTCGAGCGCACGGTGCGCGTCGGGCGCATCGTCGAGGGCGAACGGCTCGTGGACCAGGGGCTGCACCGCTCCGTCGATGAGCAGCTGCACGGCACGGCCCGCGGCCGCCTGCATCGCGCCGGGCACGGCCAACCGTGCTCCGATCGCTGCGGACAGGGTCACCCCGGAGCTGTACAGGTCGTCGATCGAGAACTGCATCGACTCGCCCGACGCCGCACCGAAGAGCACCATGCGTCCACCGGGTTCGATGAGCTCGAACGCCGATCGTCCGAGCGGCCCGCCGACGCCGTCGAGCACGACGGTGACCCGGCGCTCCCCCAGCGCTGCTCGCACCTGTTCGGGCCAGTCGGCGTCGTGGTGGTCGACCACGACGTCGACGCCGCGCTCCCTCAGCGCCTCGGCCTTTCGCTGCCCGCCCACCACCGCGACGGTGAGCGAGCCGGCG
Source organism: Actinomycetes bacterium (assembly GCA_023389745.1). Taxonomy (GTDB): domain Bacteria; phylum Actinomycetota; class Acidimicrobiia; order Acidimicrobiales; family Microtrichaceae; genus JAFAFN01. Next base: position 35,739 of record JAEWED010000196.1, on the reverse strand, counting down.
TTCGCGGCCACCTGCAGCAGGACCGCACCCAGACCGCCTGCGGCCCCGGTGACCAGCACGACGTCGTCGGACGAGGGCTGCGCGATGTCGCAGATGGCCACCGCGGTCCGACCGGTGCCCACCATCGCGACTGCATCGGCGGCGGCCACGTTCTCGGGCAACTCGAACAGGGCGGCCACGTCGGCCACCGCTCGCGACGCATAGCCGCCGTTGGCCATGCCGAGGTGCACGACGACTCGCCGCCCGACCCACGACGGGTCCACACCGGGCCCGACCCCCGAGACCGGCCCGGCAACCTCACGGCCGGGCGTCATCGGAAACGCGACCGGGCCACCTGCCCACTCACCACCGGCCCGGATGGTCGTGTCGACCAGGTGCACGCCTGCGGCCTCGACGTCGACCAGGACCTGGCCCGACCCCGGCACCGGATCCGGGACCTGTTCGACGACGAGCTCCTCGGGTCCTCCGGCGCGGCGTTGCACGACTGCTCTCATGGTGATCCGACTCCTCTCGACGCAATGCACCGGACGTCAGGGGTGACGCTGATGCCTGCTGCGATCGGACCGTACGACCTCAAGCCAACTTGAGGTCAAGGAGTCATCGGTCAGTCGGTGTACGCGTAGTCGTAGAGATCGTTGAACCGGTGCGTGAGGGAGCCCGATTCCGGTTGACCTTCGCAGTACGCCACGCCGTAGCTGCTGAAGCCGAGCAACGGATCTGTCTGGGTCTCCATCACCGCGCACTCACCGTCGGTCCAGCTGCTCAGAATCGTGTAGGTCCCGGCCCTCGCCGGCTCCTCACCTGCGAGGATCTGCTGTCCGGCGGCGACCAACTGCGGCTCGGACGCACGCATGCGCACCGTGTCCGGCAACCCCACGCTGCCGGCGCCGAACGCCACCACGCTGCACACGATCAGGCACCACAGCGCCCTCGCCCGTTCGCGCTGCACGAGCAGCGCGAACGTCATCAGCCATGCAGCGAGCACGCCGATCGCGAGGTAGCCGAACAGCCAGTCGACGCCGCTCATCGTCAGCAGCGCGCCCGTCACGACGAGGCCGATCATGGCCGGCGCGAGCCACCCGTCGACGAGCCGCTGCGCCGAAGTGCTCTCCACACGAGCGCCAGCAGCGTCAGTCCGACTGCGGATCCATCCGCTGATCGACCCGGCGATCAGGGCGGCAGTGACCGCCATGGCCCCGAGGATGGTCAACGACGTGAACCCGACCAACACCCACGCCTCGTGTCGGATCGAGATCCTCAGTCGCACCATGAGCGTGGTCAGAGCGATGAGGCATCCGAGCCCCGAGCAGGTCACGATGCCCAGCAGACGAACCGTCTTCATCGCCCCACCCCCGACGCCATGACCGAGATGATGACGTCAACCCGTGCGGATCGCAACGTCGGGTGCCCACGAATCGTGAGCCGGCCCCAGCGCGTGACTCAGTTGCCGTTGGTGCTCCAGTGCCACGGCTCCGAGGGCAGGTTGTAGAGCCCGTAGCGGGACGCGTTGGCCTGCAGCCAGCGGAACGCAGCGCTGGAACGCGACGTGATGAGCGAACCGTTCGAGGTGAAGTCGATGGCCAGGCCGCGTTCGTGCATGGAGCGGCCGGGACGTGCCGTCGGCGGGGTGCACTGGTTCGACGGCTTCTCGTAGATGTCGTAGTAGGTCGGCCCGCAGTTGGCCCGCCGCGTCGCGACCTGCGAGGCGTAGTCGCGGAACCCGCCGCCGCGCAGGTTGAGGCCCGCGGCGTTGCCGGCGTTGAGCAGCGCCTGCACCTGCGAGGCGATCGACTTGTGCACCCAGATGCCGCCGACGCTGGTGACGTCGGCCCAGGTGACCGTGCCCGACGGGGGCGCCGGCGGGCGCGTGGTCACCGTCGGCGGACGGGTCGTGGCCGTCGGCGGCCGAGTGGTCGGCGGCGGGTTCGTGCCCGGGTCGCCGGCCGGCGGAGGTGTCGGCGTCGGTTCGGTCGCCGGCGGGGCATCGGGGATCGGGCTCGCCACGTTGACCACCGGAGAAGGCGGTCCCTCGTTGCGCAGCGCCAGCTCCTGGGCGGCGAGCTCCTCGGACATCTGGCGATCGATCTCAGCCAGGGCCGCGGCCTCGGCGAGTGCCTTGTCGAGGCGGTCGTCGAGGCTCTGGGCGAGCGACGACTGCTCGTCACGCATGCGCTGCAGCCCGGCGAGCTCCTCCTGGGCGGCGTTCGCTCGTGCGTCGGCCTCGGCCACCGCTCGATCCGCTGCCTGCTGCTGACGATCTGCCTCGGCCTGCTTCTCGACGAGCACGTCGACGACCTTGCGACGCTCGTCGGCCATGATCCGGATCACGCTGCTCGCGTAGGTGGCGTCGTCGGCGGCCGAGATCGACAGGACCCGCAACGCCTCGGTCGCCGGCGGACGGATGTAGGCCTCGACCGCGTACTCGGCGACCACCTCACGGGCCAGCTCGACGTCGTTGCGGGCCAGGGCGACCCGCGCCCTGGCACGATCCACGGCGACCTTGGCTGCAGCCTCGTCCGCCTCGGCCGCAGCGACCGCTGCGGCCTGCGTCGCGACGCGGGCATCCAGCTCGGCGACCGCGGCCCGCACCTCTTCACGTGACGCCGTCAGGACGTCGACGTCGTCGGCACCGCCGCCCTGGGCCTGTACCCGGGGTGCCACCGCGGCACCCAGCCCGACCAGGCACGCCAGGGCGAGCACCACAGCGGTGCGCAGCGCACCGGGACGGGGTGACGGGCGACGGGACATCATCGGTACGACGTCCGGGTGGTCGGTTCGGTTGACAGGTCTCCCCGGACGCGGCTCACGTGACTCGCGTCGGCCGTGACGCCGCGGAGTTGAACGATCGTGTCGGGAGGCCGGTCCCCGGCGCCGGGTCTGCTCATCCTCCGAGCAGACCTCCCAACCCGGTCTGCTTCTGCGAGGTCTGCGTGCCGCCGTCGACGACGCTCTCGGCCGGCTGCACGAGCACGTAGCCCTGACCACCGAAGGCCATCTGCACGAGCTCGCCGGTGCCGCCACGGAGCATCGACTTCATGCCACCGGTGTCGACACGCACGTCCATGCTGACGCCCGCGGTCCACAGGACGACGGCGTCGGCGTCGGCGTAGGTGGGCGCTCCGGAGACGTCCAGGGCCACGGGATCACCCTTGGTGGTCACCGCCACGTAGCCGGTGCCCCGCAGGGAGACGTTGAACAGACCCCCGGCCATCATCGAGGCGCGACCCGCGTTGACCCGGTGGATGTCCCACTCGATCGACTGGGAGAAGGCCAGGACGTTCGCACCGTTCACCGACACCATGTCGTTCTCGAGGTAGAAGACCTGGATCTCGGACGCCATGTCGGCCAGGAAGAGCTCGCCGGTGCCCTCACAGGTCATCATGTTGACGCCCTCGCCGGTCATCTTCGACTTGAGCATCTTGTTGAGACCGCCGGACCCCTGGTTCTGGAAGCGGACGTCGCCCTGGTAGGCGACCATCGACCCGAGCTTGGCCATGACGGGGCCGTACTGCATGGCCACCTTCAGCATCTTCTTGTTCTGCAGGGTGAACGGGTCCTGACCCGTCGTCTCGGCGTACTCCTGGAACAAGGATCCGTGGATGGGCATCGGTGGCACTCCCCTTCTCGACGACGGCGACCGCCGTCCCTCCGCGGTCCGGCGTCGGCCGGGCCGTCGTTCACGCTAGTCATCGGCTCCGCCGCTGCGGTGGAGCCATCAGACCCTCGTGTCGACATCGTCGGGCCAGGCCTTGAACGCGCCCGATCGTTGCCGGGGCGCCGTTGTCAGCGGAGGTTCCGGGTGTCAGCGGAAGTTCCGGGCCGGCAGCGAGGCCACCACGGGCAGCTCCTCGATGCGTTCGGCCACCACGTTGACGACCCCGTCGGCGGTCAGCTCCAGACGGCCGCTGATCAGCAGCGCGGGGGCGGAGCGGGCGACGTGCCGATGACGCGCCCAGCACCCGCGGGAGACCACCACATTGGTCAGCCCGGTCTCGTCCTCGAGGTTCACGAAGGTGATGCCCGCCGCGGTCGCCGGGCGCTGCCGGTGCGTGACGATGCCGGCGACCAGGACCCGGGCGCCGTCGCGCAGCGTCCGCAGCTCCGCCGAGGTGACCGCGCCCCGGCGGTCGAGGTCCCTGCGCAGGAACTTCGTGGGATGCCCGTCGGGTGACACCCCGGTCGCCCAGAGGTCGGCGACGGCCTGTTCCCAGTCGTCCATGCCGGGCAGCTGGGGTGCGTCGAGGCCCACCACGATGCCCGGGAGACGGTCGGCCCGGACCTGCGAGGCAGCGCCCGCCGCCCAGATGGCCTGGCGGCGATCCTGCTGCGGATGCCCTCGATCCCTTGCGTCCCCTGGATTCTCGCTCTCCTCAACCCTCAACCCTGAACCTCTACTAGAGGTTGATGTTGAGGGTGTGAAGACCCCTGCGGTGGCAAGTGCCTCGAGCTGCGCGCGGGTCAGCGAGACCCGGCGAGCGAGGTCCTCCATGTCGGCGTAGGGCCGACCCGCGGCGATCTCCTTGGCCAGGTCCTCGCCGATCCCCCGGACCGAGTCGAACCCCAGTCGGACTGCCGGACCACCCCGCCCCCACGTCGCCGGATCCGTGCGATCCCCCACACCGTTGCCCCACCCCACCGGCGTCGGTTCCGGAGCATCGGCCTCGACTCCCTGACCCGATGTCACCGAAGCGTCCCGTTTTTCGGGACGCTCGTCGCCCTCTGCAGCAGGACCTTCTTCGAGGCCGGCGCACCAGTCCGAGGCGTCCAGATCCGGCGTCCGCACCTCGACGCCGTGGCGACGGGCGTCCTGGACCAGCGACTGGGGCGAGTAGAAGCCCATCGGTTGGGCCTTGAGCAGCGCCGCGCAGAACGCCGCCGGATGGCGCAGCTTGAGCCACGACGACGAGTACACCAGGTAGGCGAAGCTCACCGAGTGCGACTCGGGGAAGCCGTAGTTCGCGAACGCGGCGAGCTTGTTCCACAGGCTCTCGGCGACCGCTCCGGTGATCCCGTTGCGGGCCAGACCCTGGTCGAAGCGCTCCCGCAGGGCCGCCATGCGCCGGTCCGAGCGCTTCGAGCCCATCGCCTGGCGCAGCTGGTCGGCCTCGGAGGGGGTGAACCCCGCCACGTCGATCGCCATCTGCATGAGCTGCTCCTGGAACAGCGGCACGCCCAGGGTCTTGGACAGCGACTTCTCGAGCAGCGGGTGCAGGTACGTGACGGGCTCCTCGCCCTTGCGGCGGCGGATGTAGGGGTGCACGGAGCCGCCCTGGATGGGCCCCGGGCGGATCAGGGCGATCTCGATCACCAGGTCGTAGAAGCAGCGGGGCCGCAACCGGGGCAACGTCGCCATCTGCGCCCGGGACTCGACCTGGAACACCCCCACCGAGTCGGCCCGGCACAACATGTCGTAGACCGCGTCGTCCTGGGGCAGCTCGGCCAGGTCGATGTCGACACCCTCGTGCTCGCGCACCAGGTCCACGGCGAAGTGCAGGGCGCTCAGCATGCCCAGGCCCAACAGGTCGAACTTCACCAGGCCCGCGGCGGCGCAGTCGTCCTTGTCCCACTGCAGCACCGAACGGTTCTCCATCCGGGCCCACTCCGTCGGGCAGACCTCGACCACCGGCCGGTCGCACATCACCATGCCGCCGGAGTGGATGCCGAGGTGCCGTGGCAGGTCCTCGAGCTGCCCGGCGAGCTCGAGCACCGGCTCCGGGATCCCGGTCTCGGCCCGCTGTCGATCGCCCGCAGGATCGCCGGCGGCGGGGATCGAGCCCCAGCGGTCCAGCGTCTTGGCCCACGCGTCCTGCTGACCCGGCGCGAACCCCAACGCCCGGGCGGCGTCGCGCACCGCCGAACGGGAGCGGTAGGTGATGACGTTGGCGACCTGCGCGGCGTGGGACCGGCCGTAGCGCTCGTAGACGTACTGGATCACCTCTTCACGGCGGCCGGACTCGATGTCGAGGTCGATGTCGGGTGGCCCGTCGCGCTCGGGTGACAGGAAGCGCTCGAAGAGCAGCCCCAGCTGCACGGCGTCGGCCTTGGTCACCCCGAGCGCGAAGCACACCGCCGAGTTCGCCGCGGAGCCGCGTCCCTGGCAGTAGATGTCGTGGCGCTCACAGAAGTGCACGATGTCCCAGACGATCAGGAAGTAGCCGGGGAAGCCGAGCGACTCGATCAGGTCGAGCTCGTGGTCGATCTGGGTCCACGCGCCCGCCACCCGCTCGGCGTGGCGCGGCCCGTAACGACGTGTCGCTCCCGCCTCGGCCAGGGACCGGAGGAACTCGGCCTCGGTCATCGGCTCGCCCGCCCGATGGTGCCCCGGCGGGTGTGGCGGGCACGGGTACGGCGGCAGGTTCGGCGCCACGAGCGCCAGGTCGAACGCGCACTCGCGCCCCAGCTGCGCCGCGGCGGCCACGACCCCGGGGAAACGGGCGAAGCGGCGAGCCTGCTCCGCTCCGGAGCGCAGGTGAGCGGCGCCCCCGCCGGGCAACCAGCCGTCGATGTCGTCGAGCGAGCGGCGGGCGCGGATCGCCGCCAGGCCCGTCGCCAGCAGTCGCTGGGAGGGGGTCGCGTAGTGCACGTTGTTGGTGGCGACCGGCTGCACCCCGACCTTCACCGCCAGGCGGGCGAGCGCGTCGTTGCGTGCCGAGTCCAGCGGGTCGCCGTGGTCCCAGAGCTCGACGAAGGTGTGCTCGGCGCCGAACGCAGCGACCAGCGCCCGCAGCTCCCGCTCGGCGGCCCCAGGGCCATCCGCGGTGAGCGCCGCGGGCACCGTGCCCTTGCGACAGCCCGTCAGCACCGCCCAGTGGCCCCTCGCACCGCCGGATCCGCCAGCGCCCGAGGCGGCCTCGGCCAGCGCGGCGAAGGACAGCTCGGGTCGCCCCTTCTCCCCCGCCATCTGGGCACGGGACAGCAGCGAGGCGAGCTGCGCGTAGCCGGTGGGATCCCGTGCCAGCACAAGGACGTGACGACCCTCGGGATCCGCGGGGCCCGAGCGGGCCTCGGTGGCGTTCAGGGTCAGCTCGGCACCGAAGACCGTGGCGAGCTCGAGCGCACGGGCCGCCTCGGCGAAGCGGACCACGCCGTAGAAGCCGGCGTGGTCGGTGATCGCCAGCGCGTCGAGCCCCAGTCGAGCCGCCTCTTCCGCCAGGGCCTCGGGCTGCGAGGCCCCGTCGAGGAAGCTGAACGCCGAGTGGCAGTGCAGCTCGGCATAGGGCACCGACGTGGCCCGCCCCCGGGCACGGTCGACCTCTGCGAGCAGCTCGGCGGGCGCCTCGTAGGACTCACGGTGGTACGACCACGCAGGGCTGTCGCCGCCGTCACCGGGGTGATCCGACCGCCGAGCACGGGCCGCGAGCGGGTCGACGTCGTCCCAGCGGTCCGACAACCGCCGCTCCATCTCGGACCAGGGCACACCCGGGTTGTTGAAGCCCACAGACACACGGTATCGAACACCTGTTCGATATGGCCAGGGCGCTCTGGATGAAGACCCCAGGGCGGCAGAGCCACGACGACTCCGTCGCTGCGAGCGTCAGGAGACCCGTCGAGAACGCACAAGCCTTCCCCCTTCGACCTGGCAGCGGGATCATGGCGGAGGATGGCTTCGACGCTCAAACGCTTCCTCATCGGACGGCCCCTCGCGACCGGCGAAGCAGATCACCAGCGCATCTCCAAGAAGATCGGGCTGGCGGTCTTCTCCTCGGACGCCATCTCCTCGACCGCCTACGCCACCCAGGAGATCCTCCTGGTGCTCGTACCGATCGGCGGGATGGCGGTGCTGGCCCAGTCGAACTACACGTTCGGCTTCCTCACCCCGATCGCGATCCTCGTGGCGGTCCTGCTCGCAGTGGTGACCAACAGCTACCGCCAGACGATCCACGCCTACCCCGACGGCGGCGGCGCCTACGTCGTGTCGCGCGAGAACCTCGGTGAGATCCCGGCGCTGGTCGCCGGCGGCTCGCTGCTCGTCGACTACGTGCTGACCGTGTCGGTGTCGGTCGCCGCCGGAACCCAGGCCATCTACTCCGCGGTGCCCGAGCTCGCCCCCTACCGGGTGGAGCTCTGCCTGGGCTTCGTCGCGATCCTCACGCTGGCGAACCTGCGAGGGGTGAAGGAGTCCGGAACGCTCTTCGCCGTCCCGACGTACATCTACATCTGCGCCCTGGGCGCACTGCTCGCTCTCGGTCTGTACAAGCTGTCCGCCGGCACGCTGCCCACGCTGCCGCCCGACACCGAGGCGCTGGCCGAACTGGCCCAGGACACCGGCACGGTCCCGCTCGGGCTCGGCGGCATCACGCTCTTCCTGTTCGCGCGCGCGTTCAGCTCCGGTGCGGTGGCCCTGTCCGGCGTCGAGGCCATCTCCAACGGCATCCCCGCCTTCCGCAAGCCCACATCGAGGAACGCCGCCACGACGTTGATGTGGATGGCCGGCATCCTCGGCGGGTCGTTCATCGGACTCACCGTGCTGGCCGAGCACATCCGACCGACACCCACCGAGACCGGCGAGTCCGTGAACTCGATCATCGGCCGCACGGTGTGGGGAGGGACCGGCGTGCCGTACTGGATCTTCCAGGTGTCGACGGCCGGCATCCTGATCCTCGCGGCGAACACGGCGTATGCCGACTTCCCGCGACTCGCCGCGCTCGTCGGCAAGGACGGCTACCTGCCTCGACAGTTCGCCAACCGTGGCGACCGCCTCGTCTTCTCCAACGGCATCCTGTTCCTGGCCGGCGCAGCGTCGCTGCTGCTCGTCGTCTTCGGCGGCAACGTCAACGCCCTGATTCCGCTGTACGCGGTGGGCGTGTTCACCTCGTTCACCTTGTCGCAGACCGGTATGGTGCGACATCACCTGAAGCTCCGCGAGAGCGGCTGGCGGGTCTCGGTCCTGTTCTCGACGTTCGGCGCGATCGCCACGTTCATCGTGATGATGGTGGTCATCATCTCGAAGTTCACGATCGGCGCATGGATCCCGGTCGCGTTGGTGCCGATCATCGTCATCGCCTTCAAGAGCGTGAAGAGGCACTATCAGGGCGTCGCGAGACGATTGAAGGTCGATCCGTCGGAGTGGGAACCAGCGGAGCCCCTGCGTCATGGCATCGTCGTCCTGATCGGCGGCGTCAACCGCTCGTCGCTGGCGGCGATCCGATACGCCCGCTCGGTCGGAGCCGAGGACGCCCTCGCTGTCACCGTCGCGCTCGACGAGGACCACGCGGAGCGCATCCGCTCCGAATGGGAGCGCTACCACATCCAGTTCCCGCTCGAGATCATCGAGTCGCCGTACAGAGATCTGACGGGCACCGTCGAGGACTACCTCGACGAGCTCGACCAGCGATGGCAGCACGACTACATCACGGTGGTGATCGCCGAGTTCGTGCTGCCCCACTGGTGGCAGGGCATCTTCCACAACCAGTCGGCGCTGGCGTTGAAGCTCGCGCTGAAGTTCCGTCCCGACACCGTCGTGGTCAACGTGCCGTTCCACCTCGCCGACGACGCCGACGCGCTCGAGGAGCATGCCGGGTTCCTCGGACTCGGCCGCGAGCAGTCCGAACAGCGGCCGACGGTCGATCGCATCGATCCCACCGTCGATGCCGACAGACCGCACGAGGCGTCGGACTCACTCGCCTCGGAGTAGGGCCGAGCGGACAGCACCGACCCGCGAGAACCCGTCCAGCGTGTGGCGGGTCCGGCTGTGCGCCGTCCAGCCGCGCAGATCTCGCTGTGGCGCGAAGCCAGCTGTCGGGGCTCTTCATCTGTGAAGCTCCGCACACATCGACCGGCTGATCGCGACCGCGGAAGGACGTACATCGGGACATGTCCCCACCCATCAGCGCTCCCACCGAGTTCGAGCGGTTCGCCGAGCTGGCGACGACGAAGCTCCGCCGCGCCTACATCGCCGCCTACGGCACCGACCGCGCCGCCGAGGCGACCGCCGAGGCCATGGCATGGGCGTGGGAGCACCGAGATCGCCTCGACACGATGGAGAACCCGGTCGGCTACCTCTACCGGGTCGGCCAGTCCCGGACCCGGTCCCGACGGCGCCCGACGCTGCCGGCACCGACCGCTCTCGGAGTGCCGGACGTCGAACCACGACTGATCGAGGAGCTCGCCGCACTACCCGAACGACAGCGCGTCGCCGTGTGGCTGGTCCACGCGTGCGAGTGGACGCATCGCGAGGTCGGCGAGGCACTGGGCATCTCGACCTCGGCGGTGAGCACCCACGTCGCACGAGGGACCGAACGACTGCGAGCACGACTGGAGGCCCACGATGGATGAGCCGACGACCCCTGACCACGGCACCGACGAGGTCGTCGCTCAGCTCCGCCGCTACGCGGATGCAGCAGAGCCCACCATCCCCCGCGGCCTGACAGCGCAACACCATCCCCGCCGCCCACGGTGGCGACCGCTGGCGGCGGCTGCGGTCGTCCTGGCGCTGGTCGCCGGCGGCACGTTCGCCGTGCTCTCCCGCGACGACCGCACGGTGACCCTCGAGGGCACCGTCCCCGCTCCCCTGCCCGACCCGGCGCCCGACCTGGACGACGCGTGTCCGGCGCCCCGGGCGGACGGCCCGCGGGTCGATGACCTCCGGGTCATGCTCCCGTCGGTCACCACCACGACGGCTGACACCACCACGGACGACCGGGGCGAGGTCGAGTCGATCCTGCTCGCTGTCGGCGATGACGGGACCGAGATCCGGGTCACCGAGGTCGGGGCGGACCAGCTGGCCGAGGCGTTCCCTGTCGATCCGACCGACGATCCGGCGGCCACGTTCGAGATCTGCGATCCGTTCACGGCCGAGCCACAGCGCAGCCCGGTGGGCGGGTACTGGGCGCTCGGTCAGGACGAGCGACTCAGCGCCGAGCTCGGGCTCGCCGACGGCGGCGCCCGTGGATGGCTGGTCACCGTGAGCACACCACTCGACGGTCGCGAGCATCCGAGGAGCGAGCGGACGGGCACCGCCAGAGCCGAGCTGCGACGCCTGATCGCCGGCATGTCGTGGCCCGCACCGGTCGACGTCCCACGAGGGAACGACGTGTGCGCCAACGAACCGCTCACAACCGTCGGCGACCACGATCTGCTGGCGGTGCCGCAGGGTTACACGCTCGGCGAGACCCAGGAGATGGAGACCGGTGCGGTCGACGCGGGTGGTGAACAGTGGACCCGACTCGGATTGCTCGGCCCGGACGGGGCGCAGATCACCGTGGTCTCGATCAGCACCAGCAACTTCGAGGAGGCCCTCGCGAACAACGCCGTGGGCATCGAGCCCGGCTCGCTCACCATCGAGCGCTGCCACTTGAGCGGCGGCCTGACGGCGCCGGTGGAGGAGCTCACCGAGATCCGCCGGAGCCAGAACCGCATCGTGATCGGAGCGCAGGAGTGGGAGTACGGCGGCTGGCTGGTGGTCGGCAGCAACGGCGCCACCGAGGACGACGTCATCGCCACCGCCGAAGCGCTGCGCTCCTGACGGACCAGCTTCCGGCGTGAGTCGTCGTCGTGTCGCGACGACAACTCACGCAATTTCAGAGGTGGCGCTGCCTCAGACCGGCGGGTCTGGCGCTGCCTCAGACCGGCGGGTCAGTGACCTCGGTGGACTCGCTGACCAGGTCGGGGAACTCGGCGTCGCGCTTCTCGAGGAAGGCGGTGACGCCCTCACGTGCGTCGCCGGAGCGGCCACGTCGGTAGATCGCGAGCGACTCCCGGCGGTGAGCGTCCTCGGGTCCGCCCGAGATCATCGCGTCCCAGATCAGCTTGCGCGAGACGGTCACCGACACCGGTGCGGCGTTCGCAGCGATCTCGTGCACCAGCTCGTAGGCCGCTGCGAGCAGCCTGTCGCGATCCTCGTACACGGTCCGCACGAGACCCGCGGCGAGCGCGTCCTCGGCGCGGAAGGTGCGCCCGGTGCTGACCCACTCGAGCGCCGTGCTGACCCCGACGACGCGGGGCAGGAACCAGCTGGCGCAGCCGTCGGTGGCGATACCTCGCTTCACGAACGGCACGGCCATCTTCGAACCGGCCACCGCGAGGCGCACGTCCATCGGCAGCGTCATCGTCAGACCGACGCCGACCGCCGGACCGTTGATCGCGGCGATCACCGGCTTGAGTGACCGGTGGATGCGCAGCACGACCATGCCGCCCAGGTCGGCCGGCACGTCGTCGGCCGACTTCTTCACCCTGGTCAGGTCGAAGGTCCCACCGCCGCCACCCAGGTCGGCGCCCGCACAGAACGCCCGGCCGTCGCCGGTGACGACGACACCTCTGACCGAGTCGTCCGCGTCGGTCGCGTCGAACGCCGCCATGACCTCCATCGCCATGCGCGGTGTGAATGCGTTCAGTCGGTCCGGTCGCGACAAGGTGATCGTCGCGATGCCGTCGGCGACCTCGAGTCGGATCTCCTCGAAGTCTGGTGCCGCGTGGTCGTCGTGCTGGCTCATCGTCCCCCCGGATCGAGTGCGGGCACACCCTAGAGCCGTCACGACGTGCCGACGGGCGCAGCCGTCCCACCCCTAGCCTTGGAGCCGTGAGCACCGACACCACCTCCACTCCCCCTTCCGACACGGCGACCGACGCGGACGACGCCGACCTGACCGCGGCCGACATCGCCTGGAACCTCGAGACGCTGATCGAGGGCACCGACGTCGACACCCTGCTCGACCGCTCCGACGAGCTGACCGACCAGCTCGAGGGTTTCCGCGGCCGGGTGGCCGAGCTCGACGCCGCCGAGCTCGCCGCGGCGATGCGCACCATGGCCGAGCTGCAAGAGGTGCAGGGCCGGGTCGGTTACTACGCCATGCTCCGCTTCTCGGAGAACACCGCGGACCCCGAGCGCGGTGCGCTCATGATGAAGGTCCAGGAGCGCTCGACCACGCTCGCCACCCGCCTCGTGTTCTTCGAGCTGGAGTGGGCATCCGTCGACGAGGGCCGCGTCGAGCAGCTGCTGGCCGACCCGCAGCTCGACTTCTGCGCCCACCACCTGCGCTCGATGCACCTCTACCGCGACCACATGCTCAGCGAGCCCGAGGAGCAGCTGCTCACCGAGAAGTCCGTCAGTGGCGGCAGCGCGTGGGTCCGGCTCTTCGACGAGCAGACCTCGGCGATCACCGTGGAACTGCCCGCCTCGTTGGTCGGCGGTGAGGGTGACGAGCCGACGACGTTGCCGCTCGAGGCGGGCCTGTCGATGCTGCAGGCCCCCGACCGCGACATCCGCCGCACCGCCGCCGAGGCGGTCACCGCAGGGCTCGAGCCCGGGCTGCGCACCCGGGCGTTCATCTTCAACACGCTGCTGCTCGACAAGTCCGTCGACGACCGACTGCGCCGCTACCCGACGTGGATCTCGGAGCGGAACCTGTCCAACGAGGCCTCGGACGAGTCGGTGCAGGCGCTCGTCGACGCCGTCGTCGGCCGCTACGACCTGCCGCAGCGCTGGTACGCGCTGAAGGCCAAGGTGCTGGGCCTGGACCGGCTCGCCGACTACGACCGCATGGCGTCGGTCGCCGAGGACGAGACCAGCATCGGCTGGGACGAGGCACGCACCGTCGTGCTCGACGCGTACCGGAGCTTCTCCCCGGAGCTGGCCGACGTCGCCAAGCGCTTCTTCGACGAGCAGTGGATCGATGCGCCGACCCGTCCGGGCAAGCGTCCCGGCGCGTTCTGCGCGTACACGGTGCCGTCGCACCACCCGTACGTGCTGTTGAACTGGACCAGTCGACCCCGCGACGTCGCGACGCTCGCCCACGAGCTCGGCCACGGCCTGCACGCCTACCTGGCCCGCGAACAGGGTGTGTTCCACCAGTCGACGCCGCTCACCCTGGCCGAGACCGCGTCGGTGTTCGGCGAGGCCGTCACGAACAACGCGCTGCTCGCCCAGCTCGAGGCACCCGACGCCCGCTTCGCGCTGCTCGCGTCGACGCTCGAGGACTCGATCGCCACGGTCTTCCGTCAGGTCGCGATGAACCGCTTCGAGGACTCGGTGCACACCGCCCGCCGCAACGAGGGTGAGCTGTCGGTCGACCGCTTCGGCGAGCTGTGGGTCGCGAGCCAGGAGGCGATGCTCGGCGACTCCGTCGAGATCACCGAGGGCTACCGCACCTGGTGGAGCTACATCCCGCACTTCATCGGCACACCCGGCTACGTCTACGCGTATGCCTACGGCCAGCTGCTCGCGCTGTCGGTCTACGCCCGCTACACCGAGCGCGGCGAGACGTTCGTGCCGGCCTACCTGGAGCTGCTGCGGGCGGGCGGTTCAGCCACCCCGGCGGAGCTGGGCCGCATCGTGGACTGCGACCTCGAGGACCCGGGCTTCTGGGATGCCGGACTGGACATCGTCGAGGCCCAGCTCGACGCGGCGACCGCCGCAGCGGAAGCTGCTGGCCGGTTGTAGAGCAGCGGAAGCTGCTGGCCGGCTGTAGAGCACCCTCCATCCACCGGGCCCGAGCGGCGCGAACCTAGGCTCGTTCCGACGCTGAACAGGGTCACCTCCAGGTGGCACGGACCCGGAGGAAGGAGCGCCTGGTGTTGTCGTCGATCGAGCTCGCAACAGCGGTGGTGTCCCGCCTCGACGACGGGGTGTGGGCGCTGGCGATCGACGACGGGCGGGTCCTCGACACCAACGACGCGGCCTGTGATCGGCTCGATCAGCACCGCGGCGCGCTCACCGGGTCGTTCTTCGGCGACGTGCTCGTCCCGCCGATGTCGGCCGACGGCTGGCAGCTCCTGGTCGGTCAGGTCCCCGACGACGGCGAGCACCGACTGACGGTGTCGTTGCGTCGCAGCGGCGACGGGATCGTGCCCGCCGAGCTGGTCCTGATCCGCCACCGGGACGTGATCGTCGCGCTGACTCGCGACATCGACGACCGCGTGCGGCTCGTCGAGAGCCTGCGGATGCAGCGCGAGCTGCTCGACAGCACGATCGACGCGCTGGGCGGGGGTGTCGCGGTCGTCGACCGCTTCGGCCGCATCGAGACCGCGAACGCGACGTTCTCGCGCTTCGTCGACGTCCCCGTCGATCAGCTCGTCGACCGCAGCGTGTTCGACCCGCCGTGGACCTGCTTCGACGAGGACGGCGTCGCGATGCCCGCCGAGGCGACCGCTCCGGTGCTCGCGCTGCGCTCGGGTAGAGCGGCACGGACCGAGATCTGCCAGGTGCGCGGCAACGGGCGCACCCGTGACGTCGGCGAACCGGTGTGGATGCGGGTGAGCTGCGAACCGTTGCGGGATGCCTCGGGCGGCACCGACGGTGCGGTCGTCACCCTGGCGGACCTGACCGCGACCCGACAGGCGCAGGTGCGGCTGCTCGAGCTGGAGCGGACCGATGCGCTGACCGGGCTGAGCTCTCGCGCGCACATCACCGCGGCGCTCGACGCAGCGGTCGAGCAGGGCAACCGCGCCGAAGGCGAGCGCATCGGCGTGCTGCACATCGACATCGACGGGTTCCGCAGCATCAACGACACCTTCGGCACCACGCTCGGCGACGAGGTCCTGGCGACCATCGGTGGCCGACTCGCCGACCTGGTGGACCGTCACGTCGAGATCGGTCGGCTCGGCGTCGACGAGTTCCTCATCGTGGTCACCGGGTCGGGCGCCGGACTCGAGTTCGACAGCCGGTTGCGACGTCTTGCCGAAGAGGTGCAGCGCCGCACCGAGCGGCCCCTCGAGATCGACGGCATGGACCTGCGCACCACCGCGTCGGTGGGTGTGTCGCGCTGGCCCGGCGACGGCGACGACGCCCGATCACTGCTGCGTGCAGCGGACCGGGCACTCGTCGCCGGCCGCGCCGATGGTCGTCACCAGCTCCGCTTCTACGAGCGGTCCCTCGACGAACGCACCCGCACCGGGTTGGCGCTCGACCACGACCTGCGCCGCGCAGCTGCGCAGCGGGGCCTCGAGGTGCACTACCAGCCGATCATCGACCTCCGCACCGGCGCCGTGGCGGCGGCCGAGGCGCTCGTGCGCTGGCACCACCCGACGCTCGGACCGATCCCGCCGTCGGTGTTCATCCCGACGGCCGAGGCGACCGGCGCCATCTCGGCGGTGAGCGACCTGGTGATGACCACCGTCGCCGAGGACCTCGCCACCTGGAACCGGACGTCGCTGCTGCCGGCGGATGCCCGCATCGCGGTGAACATCTCGGCGGCCGAGTTCGAGCAGCGCGGGTTCGTCGAACGGCTGAACGCCACCCTGGCAGCGGCCGGGGTCGAGCCGGCGCAGCTCGAGCTCGAGATCACCGAGACGCTGCTCATGAACGACCTCGAGACGACCGCGGCACGGCTGTCGAAGCTCGACGAGCTGGGCTTCCTGGTCGCGCTCGACGACTTCGGCACCGGCTACTCGTCGTTGTCGTACCTGCACTCGCTGCCGTTGCACACGCTCAAGGTCGACCGCTGCTTCGTCGGCGACCTGCGCGACGGCCGGTCCGAGACGATCACTCGGGCGATCCTGTCGCTCGCCCATGGCCTGGGCATCATCGCGGTCGGCGAGGGCGTCGAGACCGAGGAGCAGCGGCAGTTCCTGCTCGACGCCGGTTGTGACCTGGTGCAGGGCTACTACTACGCACCTCCGCTGCCCCGCCCGGCGTTCGAGCAGTTCCTGCTCGACCACGCCGACGCGACCGACTCGCCCGCCGAGCCGGCGGGCGACCTGCAGCCGCACTGAGCTGCCGGCCGGACTCAGCCGGTGGACGGCCGGCCGGTCGACGTCGGTGGGCCGCCCGAGACCTGCGGGTCCACCGATGGCGTGAGCCCGGCGGTCGGAGCGTCGGCAGTGCGCTCGCCCGACGTGCTGTCGTCCGACGTGCTGGCGTCCGCGCCGAGCTCGAGCGCGACCGGTTCGTCGGCCGCGGCGTCGATCGCACGGTCCTCGTCGTCGTCGTCGTGACCGATCCAGCCCGCTGCGGGGAGCGACACGACGAACCTGGCGCCACCCGACGCTGCCTGCTCGACGTGGATCTGGCCGCCGTGGGCCTGGGTGACGCGCTGGGAGAGCGCGAGCCCGAGTCCGGTGCCGCCCTGGTCGCGTGCGCGTCCCTCTTCGAGCCGGGCGAAGCGCTCGAAGACACGGGTTCGGTCCTCGACCGGGATGCCGGGACCGTCGTCCTCGACGGCGATCACGACCCACGGACCCTTCTCCTGCACCGAGACCGACACCGTGGTCGCGGCGTAGCGCGCGGCGTTGTCGAGCAGGTTCCGGATCACGCTGGTCAGCTCGTCGGCGTTGCCCCACACCCGCCCCGCCGACACGCCCGACAGGTCGAGCTGCACCCCGGTCATGCGCTGGGTCTGTGCCATCACCAGGTCGCCGACGTCGAGGTCGCCGCGAGGCCCGAGGCGGCCTTCCTCGAGGCGGGCCATGGCCAGCAGGTTGCCGACGAGGTGCTCGAGCCGGGCGTCCTCGGCGAGCACGATGCGAGCGACCGAGGGCCAGTCGACGTCGTCGGGGTAGCGCAGCGCGGTCTCGAGCTGCGCCCGGATCGAGGCGACGGGTGAGCGCAGCTCGTGGCTGGCGTCGGAGACGAACTGGCGTTGGGTGACCGATGCCGCCTGCAACCGGTCGAGCATCTCGTTCATCGTGGCGGCGAGCTCGGCGATCTCGTCGTCGGTCGGCGGGACCGGCACACGGGCGTCGAGCGTCGTCGCGGACAGCTCGCGCACCCTGCGGGTCATGACGCCGACCGGTGCGAGCGCGCGTCCGGTGATCATCCACGTCATGAACCCTGCGCCGACGATCAGCACCGGCAGCCCCAGCCACAACGCCGCCGACAACGCGCCCACGGAACGGTCGATCTCGTCGATCGACGACACCGCGTGCAGCGTCATCGTGCCGCGGTCGGTCGGGATGTCATGGGTCACCTCGACCGACTGGTTGCCGACGGTCGGAGGCGGACCCTGCCGCCCGAAGAGCACCAGACGGCCCTGGTCGTCGATGCCCGCGATCTTGAGGTTCGTGAGTCCCTCGCCGTCCAGGTAGAAGTACGTCGAGGAGATCGCCTGGTTGACCTCGGCGGACCCGCCGGAGACCAGGTCCACCGCCGCGGCGTCCGACGACAGCAGCTCCTGGGCCGGCCTGCCGCGCTCGAGGATGTCGACGAGCAGGTCGAGCACACGTTCGTTGCGCGTCTGCAGGTCGTTGACCAGCGTCGCCTTCACCCAGCTGACCAGCAGTGTGCCGCCGCCGAGCAGCGACAGCCCGACGACGAGGACGACCGTGACCGTCAGCCGGAACCGGACCGAGCTCGCGACCCGGACGCGTATGGGGGTCTGGTCAGACACCGGCCCCGTCGCCGATCCGGTAGCCCACGCCACGGACGGTCTCGATGTCGTTGCGGTCGAAGGGCCGGTCGATCTTGCGGCGCAGGTAGCCGACGTAGACCTCGACCACGTTCGGGTCGCCCTCGAAGCCGCTGCCCCAGACGTGCTCGAGCAGCTCCTGCTTCGGCACGACCTGGCCGGGCTTGCGCATCAGTGCCTCGAGCAGCTCGTACTCGCGGGTGGTGAGCGGGATGTCGGTGCCGCCGCGGTTGCAGGTGCGAGCCAGCGGGTCGAGCACCAGATCACCGATGACCAGCGGCTGGGCGCGGCCGTCCGCGGAGCGTCGCAGCAACGCCCGGATGCGGGCGACGAGCACCACGAACGAGAACGGCTTCGACAGGAAGTCGTCCGCGCCGGTGTCGAGCGCCTCGGCCTCGTCGTACTCGCCGGACTTGGCGGTGAGCATCAGGATCGGTGTGCCGACGCCCTCTTCGCGCAGGGTCCGGCACACCTTGTAGCCGTTCATGCCCGGCAACATGATGTCCAGCACGATGACGTCGATGTCGTCCTCACGCGCACGAGCGAGCCCGGAGAGGCCGTCGTAGGCGACCTCGACCTCGAAACCTTCTGCCTTGAGCCCGCGGGCGACGCCGTCGGCGAGCGCCGCTTCGTCCTCGACCAACAGGACTCGGCCGGTGGGGCCTGCAACCTCGGTGCTGCTCACGTGGGATCACTTCCTCTCGTCGCACCGCCGTGGTGCCGTGGTGCTCCCGTCAGTCTCTCAGGTCGGAGTGCTCGATCGGCGCCCGTCGCTGTGATCCGTTCTCAGGAACGGCGAGGGCGCTGCCGCGACCGACCGTCCCGCTACCGTCGGCGTGATGTCGAGCTCCGACGAACGTCCCTCTCGCCGCTCCCCGCCCGTCGACGGCGCCACACGGATCGTCGAGCACCTCGGACTCCAGCGCCACCCCGAGGGCGGCTGGTTCCGCAGGACCTGGACCTCACCCGACGCGCTCGGCGACGGGCCCCGCGCCGCGGGATCGTCGATCCTGTACCTGCTCGAGGCCGACGAGGTCTCGCAGTGGCACCGCATCGATGCCAGCGAGGCGTGGCAGCACGTCGCAGGCGCTCCCCTGATGCTGTCGCGCTGGAGCGAGGGTGACGCTGCGGTGTCGCACGAGACCCTCGGCCCGGACCTGCTCGACGGTCAGGTGCCCCAGTGCGTGGTCGAGCCGGCGTGCTGGCAGTCCGCCCGCTCACTCGGCGCGTGGTCGCTGGTGGTGTGCGTCGTGGTCCCCGAGTTCCTCATGGACCACTTCGAGCTCGCACCCGAGGGCTGGACGCCGCCCACCTAGGGCTGGTCACACCGGCGACGACCCGGGTGGCGTCTCAGGCGGCGCGCAGCAGTCCGTCGAGCACGGCGGCAGAGTCGCGGAGCTCGGCTGCCCGTCGGGGGTAGCCCTCCTGCTCGTAGCCCTCGGCGGCGGCACGGCGATCGGCCGCCTCTCGTTCCACCAGCTCGGCCATCTCGGCTTCGGTCAGGGAACGGCGAGGCACGTCGGCGCCACCCACCCCGGCGACCGAACCGGCGATCCGGGAGACGCTGAAGGTGGTCGTGGTCTCCGCGATGTCGACCGCCTCGGCGTTGTCGATCGCAGCGAGTGCCGTGCGGATCGCGTCGACCGCGAGCGTGTCGCGCGACTTCATCGCGGTGCGCAGCGCTGCTCGGAGCCGGTCCCTGATCGGGGCCTGCAGGTCGTCGGTCATCGCCCCAGGATACGGCGCCGGGGCGAATTCGTGCCCTGAGTTCAGCGAGCGGGCGGATGCGGGTAGTGCCGATCGACCCGTTCCCGGTCGACCAGCCCGAGCGCCTGGCGCTGGATCGAGTAGTCGCGCCGAGCCCGTTGGCTGTCGATCCGGGCGCTGCGGTACTCCTCGAGCAGGCGGTCGTGCTCGGGCCCCGCCGGTGCCGCGTCGAGGGCGGCGAGCAGCTCGTCGCACCGCCGCAGCGTGCCCTCGAAGCGCCTGCCGATGCGCGACAACGCGGCCCCTCGTTCCTCGTCGATCTCCGACAGCAGGAGGCGGTGGTGGGCTTCGCGTGGGTCTCTCGGCATCGGGTGGTCCCCGACGCCGGCTCCGTGCCGGCGCTCGGGTCCCGAGCACCGTAGCGGTCGTCGCCCCCGGTGGTGGGCCAGCTCAGTCGTAGGTCGCCTCGACCCACCACCGTCCGTCCTCGAGCGTCAGCAGGTGCGCCGTCCCGCTGCTGGGATGGGAGCGGCCTGCACCCGAGCGGCCTGCACCCGAGCCACCTGCGGGGCCCAGCACGACCTGCAACCGCGCCCGTCGACGGTGCGCGAGGGCGTCCCACCACCGCTCGTCGATGCACCAGGGCCCCGCCCAGGCCCGGATCTCGCGCCAGTCGCTCCCCCGCCGCTCACCACCCCGTGCCCCGGACGGGTCGAGCAGGCAGCGCGACGGTGGCGCACTGATGATCCCCCGGCCGCTCACCGCGACGCGGCGACCTTCGGCGTCGACCACCTCGGCAGGGCGCGGTGCGGGCCAGACCACCGCCGGGGCGGGATCGGGCATGCGTCCCGGCCACGGTGCCCCGTCGGGACGGACCGCCCGCGCCGCCAGGTCGACCGAGTCCAACGGCACCAGCCGGTACTGCTCGCCGGGGGCACGGCCGCCGCGCCACTCGGGGACCAGCACCGAGTCGGCGCCCACCAGCGCCTGGACGCGGGCCAGGGCTCGCACGGCGCGTTCTCCCGCCTCGCTGGTCCCACCCCAGAAGCCGAGCTGCACGCCGTCGTCGGCCACGACCTGGTCGGGGATCAGCTCGATGAGGCTGACCCCGCCGGTGCAGCGCCCCAGGGAGCGACCGGTGCTCAACCACCCGTCGAGCTGCCAGCGGACCCGCTGGGCGATGCCGGCGGCCGACAGCGCGCCCTCGTGACGCCAGAGCCGCTCGATGCGGTCACCCGCGTCGGTCTCGGCGACCACCAGCACACGGGTGCAGGCGAGGCCGCGGGAGGCCAGCTCGGAGTGCAGCGTGTCGGCCAGCGCCTTGGCGACGAACGCGGCCCTGTCGACGCGCTCCGCGGGCGGGTCGACCGCGGCCGAGACCCGCAGGTCGGCCTGCGGGTCGGTCGCCGCGGGCGGTTCGACCTCGGCGCCCGTCGCGAGTCGGTGCAGGTCCATCCCCGGTGCCCCGAACCTGGCGAGCACGTCCGGGGCCGGCAGCGCGGCGAACCGTCCGACGGTGCGCAGCCCGAGCCGGCGCAGCACGTCGGTGAGGTCGTCCGCGCTGCTCGAGTCGGGCCTGCCCGAGTTGGGCCTGCTCGAGTTGTGCGTGCCGGGCCGGAGCCGCTCGACGGGCAGCAGCGAGAGGAACTCGGCCGTGCCGCCGACGGGCACGACCAGCGGGGTCGCCGGTCGCCGGGTCCCCGCGGCACGGGTGACCGCCTCTTCGGCCGCGATGGCGGCGGCCCGTGGACCGTCGGCGATGCCCACCCCCACCGGGCAGGGCACCCGGCCGCCGCCGACGTGCTCGGCCAGAGCGGTGCGGACGCAGTCGTGCACCCGCTCCGCGAGGGCCCGGTCGCCGCCGTGGTAGCGCGACGGTCCACGGGTGGCGATGGCGCACCGCCCGGGCTCGATGACCTCGATCCGAGGCGCGAGCTCCTCGATGGCGCCGAGCACCGCCTCGAAGGCGCGGGCGTCACGCTGCTCGTCGCGTTCGTGCAGCTCGACAGATGGGCAGCGCGCCTGGGCCTCACGGCGTCGCAGCCCGGGAACGACCCCCTGGCCGTGGGCGAGTCGGTTCACCGCGACGATCCGGTTGGCGTGCACCACGGCGACGGGCACGTCACCGGGGCGCGCCAGTGCGACCGCCGGCCAGTGGGCGCACCACACCGCCAGGGTGCGGACCGGCCCATCGGTGGTCATCCGACCCGTCGCAGCGGGGTGACCGTCGCGCCCTGTCGCCGGTCGCCGTCATGGTCGTCGGCCCGCCGCGACCCACCGCGGACCTCGTCGTCGGCGACGGGCTCCGGTCCGCCGCTCGGCCCGGGCAGCCACAGGTCGACACGACGCCCCCTGCGCATGCCGCGGCGGCCACCCGTCTCGACGGTGATGCGCCGACTGCGGAGGTTCCCCCACCCCTCGCCCAGACCCGCCCACTCCGAGCCCACGACCGAGATGTCGACGTCGGCCGCCTCGGGCCAGCTCCGCCGGGCCGGGCCGACCGAACCCGCCGTGCCGGCCACCACCACGAGCACCGCGCCCCGCTCACGTGCACGCGCCTGCAGCCGTCGGACCTCTGCCGCCGACGGCGCCCGGTCCAGGCCGCACAGCACGACGTCGAAGGCGTCCACCAGCGCCGCGACCACCGTCGCCCACGACCGCTCGGTCGGCCGGACCACCACGAGGCGTTCGAGCTCGACCCCGCTCGCCGCGGCTGCCGCCCAGCCCAGCTCCGGGAGACCGACGCACGCGACCCACGAGCCCGCACGCGTCGGGCCGGCGGCGACGGCCAACGCCAGCGACGTGGCCCCCGCACCGCCGTTGACCTGCACGACCGTGCCCCGCTGCAACCCCCTGCCTGCCAGCAGGCCCTCGACGGCCGGGAGCACCGGCAGCACCCGCTGCTCGGCGGTCGACACGGGGCGGGTCCGGTCGACCAGCTCGCGCAGCTGCTGCACCATCGCGGAGCGGTCACCGCCCCCCACCACGTCCTCGACCAGGCGTTCGACCGACATCACCCCAGTATCGAACACGTGTTCGATACCGGACAAGTGCTCCCTGCCCCATCGGTCAGATGACCGATGGGCGGGGCGACGCAATCCGTGATCCAGTAGAGCGACGCGCGCGGGAGCGCGGGCGGGCACGGATCGCAAGGGGCGGCGACGATGGATGGATCGAACGACGGACGCGCTGGGCGCACCAGCCGGACCCGCAGCTGGGGCGGCGGGATCGTGGTGGTGGCGCTGGTCGGCCTGGTGCTGGCGGTGACCGGTGGCTCGTCCGCCGGAGCGCTCGATCCGAGCGATTGCGTCGGCACCTCGAACCCCGGCAACACGGGCGACAACGAACTCGTCGCGAACGACGACGGCGACAGGTTCGGTCTCGACTACTCGACGACCTGGAACGTGCCGCTGATCGTCGACACGCCGAGCGTGTTGGCCAACGACACCTACGGCACGGTCTGGGAGCTGCCGGCGGACCGGTTGCGGGCGATCCTCTGGAGCCAGACGACCTACGGCACGGTCCAGCTGCACAGCGACGGCACCTGGGTCTACACCCCCGCGGTGGAGCACCCCCAGGAGCACGTCATCGAGACCTTCCAGTACGTGGCCTACGACCCGACCAACGGCATCTGCTCCGTGGCGCCGGCCACCGTCACCTTCTCCGTCGGCGGCTACACCGAGGTCCTGGGTCGGGCGCCGACCGCGTTCACCGACCGCTTCCCGACCGACGGGTCCGCCCTGGCAGCGAACGAGGTCCTCGAGATCCCCGCACCCGGCGTGCTGGCGAACGACTTCAACAACGACGAGTTCCCGTACCAGGCGAACAGCAACCTGGTCGCAGGCCTCGTGTCGCAGCCGGTCTGGGAGGGCACCACCGACCCGGCCGGGGTGGTCACGGAGTGGGGCAAGCGAACGGATCAGGGCGTCACGGTGTTCGACAACTCCGGGGGCTTCACCTACACCGCTCCGCCGAAGGGCCACGGCACGGCGGTCTTCAGCTACGTCGCCTGCTACGCGATGCGCTCCACCACTGCCACCGCATGCTCACAGCCCCAGGTCGCCCGGATCGACGTGGAGCCCACGGCCGTTGCTCGGCCGATCACCACCGTGCTGAAGACCTGGGTGAACGGCAGGGTCAACGCGCAGCTGATGCCCGCTCACTTCGAGCCCCACGTCGACTTCAACAGCCCGGCCCGGACGTGGTTCCCCCGTTTCGGCACGCCGGCACAGGGCACCCTCGAGGTGGGCTACTTCCCGTACGACGTCGGGGAGCACCGGACCGGTGACTTCCTCGCGGTGATCTACACGCCAGGCCCGGGCTTCGCTGGCTCCGACCAGTTCAGCTATCGGCTGTGCGACACGTTGGAGGACACGCCCACGACGGTGTGCACGAACGACTCGACCATCACGGTGACCGACGTGGCGCCGTCGCCGAAGGTGACGTCGATGACGCAACCGTCGGCGGAGGACGGTTCGCTGGTCCTCGACCTGGACCAGGACGTCCGTGGCATCACGACGGACAACATCAGGTTGGCTGCGTACGTCGGCACGTCGCTCAGCCCTGTCGCCGTCGAGCTCCGCTGCACCTCGCGCCTGTTGCCGGGGACCTCGCCCTACTTCTGCGAGGGCAACTACGGCGACACCATCCACGTACGCCCCGTTGGAGGGTGGAGCGTGGGCACCGACTACCACCTCCGCGTGAACATGGACGACCGGACGGGCATCGTCGCCGCCGGCGACCCACAGGCGCAGCCGCTCGAGGGCTACATCCGGACCTTCCGCTTCCAGCCCTCCGGCGTCGACCTCTTGCCACCGGTCGCCGCACCCACCACATCGCAGAACCCCGATGGCAGCATCACCGTCACGTGGAACTGGAGCGACGCGGGCGTCGGCATCGATCCCGAAGCGTGCCCCGCGACGTCGACCTCGTCGGGCCCCGAGCCCCAGACGCTCGCGGGACAGTGCTTCGACCTCGGCGGCCGGATCGGGTGGTCTGCCGTGGCTGTCGAACCGCAGGCGCCGACGGACACCGCCCCACCGGTCGCGTCGCCCACACTCAGCCCCGCTCCGACCGGCGACTGGAGCACGGCACCGGTGACGGTCACCTGGCACTGGTCCGACGGCGACGGCGCGGGCATCGACCCCGCACGGTGCACCACGTCGTCGACCTCGAGCGGTGAGGGGTTCATGGTGCTGGCGGCATCGTGCACCGACCTCGCCGGCAACACGGGGCTCGGCCAGCAGTCGCTCCGGATCGACCTGACCGCGCCGGCGCTGGCGCCGACCATCGCTCCGAACCGGGTGCTCTTCGGCGGCACGGGGACCGCGACGCCGAACGCCACGGACGCGGTCTCGGGCGTGGCCACCGCGTCGTGCGGGGCGGTCGCCACCCGGACCCTCGGCGCTCGGCGCGTGCTCTGCACGGCCACCGACCGGGCCGGCCACACCGAGCTGGTGAGCGTGCCCTACACGGTCGGAGCGAGGGTCGACTGGATCGCCCGGCCCGACACCATCTGGTCGGAGTCAGGGTCGGTGGCGGTCGTCGTCCAGCTGAAGGATGCCGACGGCCGGGCGATCCCCGACAGCGTGGCGCGGCGCCTGCCGACGTGCAGCGTGACCTTCACGCTCGGCGACCAGCGACCGGTCTGCGCCGTGTACCTGGCCGAGGGGATGTTCATCGCGAACGTCGCGTCGAGGCAGCGGCTCACGCCGGGTGCCGCCATCCCGCTCACCAGCAAGGTCACGCTCGACGGGACCGAGATCGGCACGACGAGCACGTCGGTCGTCGTGAAGTAGCCGACCGCTGCTCAGTCGGTCGTCGGGAGCAGGCCGAGGCGTCGGGCGGCCGCCACCGCCTCGGTGCGGTTGCGTACGCCGAGGCGACGGTAGATCTCGGCGGCATGGTGCATGACGGTCTTGGGACGCACGCCCAGGTCGACCGCGATCTCCTTGTTGGTGCGCCCCCGGGCCACCATCTCCAGCACCTCGATCTGACGCGGGCTGAGCGGGCCGAGCTCGGCCGCCCGGGAGACCACGCGGGGTGGCGCCGACAGCTCGTCGCAGACCGCTGCGGCCAGGACGGTCACCTCGTCCCACTCGAGCAGCCGCCCGAGTGCCACGGCCTGCTCGAAGCGGCCGTCGCCGGCGGCGAGACGCGCCTGATCCACCGCAGCCCGATACACGCCCATCATCTCCGGGGCGATCGCCCGCTCGATGCGCGGCAGGACCTCCACCAGGCCCCCGTGCAGCCGCGCCACGTCCTCGGGTCGGCCGCCGGCGCCGGCGAGCATCGTCGTGGCGACGAGCGCCAGCTCCTCGATGTACCAGAGGTTCCGGCGGCGAGCGAGCTCCAGCGCCGCCAGCAGCTGGGCCGCCCCTTCCGCGACATCGCCCGATGCAGCCGCCAGCGCGGCGCGCCCGACGCGGAGGACTCCCTCTGCATGCACGTCCTCGACACGCCGGGCGAGCGCGATCAGGTCGATGTCCGCCGGAGGCGCCGCGACGGCGTCCTGACCGACTCCGGCGATCCCGGTGAGCAGGTGCGACAGGCGCAGCAGCTGCACGGTGTCGTGCTCGAGCAGCGCGAGATCACGACCCTCGACGGCCGCCGCCCGCGCCCCCTCCAGGTCGCCGACCATCGTCCGGGCCGCCGCACACCAACCCAGGAACTGACAGCGCCACCAGGGGTCGTCCAGCTCGTCGGCGAGGTCGAGGCCCTCTTGCGCCGCGGCCGACGCACCCTCGGGGGCACCAGCGAGCAGGCGCCACGCGACCTGCGAGCGGAGGACGACCATGAGGGTGTGCCCCTGGCCGTCGCTTCGTGCGAGCTCGGCGGCTCGATCCAGCTGGTCGCCCACGTCGTCGTGTCGCAGCAGGCGTCGCCGGCCGAGGACCGCGACCATCGCGGCGAGCGCCCAGGCCGCTGCGGCGGTCGTGGCTCCCACGCCGTGGTCACCGGGAGCATCGGGCAGGAGCTCGTCGAGCAGTGGCGCCGCGAGCGCGGAAGGATCGGACTCCTCCCAGACCAGCGCCAGGTCGACCAGGAGCCGCAGGGCGTCGTCACGTCGCCCGCGACGATCGAGGTGGCGCACCGCGGCGACGATGTCATCGGCCGAGGCCATCAGCTCGCGGCGCACCGTTGGGGTGGCGGGCGAGCGCAACGCGGGTGCGGCCTCGGCCGCGACGTCGAGGAAGTGCGCCGCGTGGCGGTCCTCGGTGGCGCGCAGGTCGTCGTCGGCGTCGAGCAGCTCGCAGGCCACCAGGCTCACCGACGGCACGAGCTCGAACCGCTCGCCGACCGGCGCGTCCGCCGTGGCTCGCGCCAGACCGGCGGCGACGAGCCGGTCGAGGCACCCCGGGTCCGACCCGCTCACCCGAGCGGCGTCGCGGCGGCTGAACGACCCGGCGAAGACCCCGAGGCGTCGCAGCACACGCCGGTGTTCGTCGTCGAGCAGTCCGTAGCTCCACAGGATCGTCGCCCGCAGGCTGCGGTGGTGGGGCTCGTCGGCAACCGCATCGGTGCGCAGCACCGCGATCGGGCTGAGCCGCTCCACCTGGTCGAGCACCTCGGCGAGCGTGAGGTCGGCACAGCGCGCGGCGGCCAGCTCGATCGCGAGCGGGAGGCCGTCGAGCAGGCGGCACAGGGCCACGGCGACCGGTAGGTCGACATCGTCGGAGCCGCCGGTCGCCTCGGCGATCCGGGTCGCGAGCAAGTGCACCGCCGGCGTGGCGCGCTGTGCGTCGTCGGAGTCCCCGGGCACGGGGACGGGAAGCGGTTCGAGGCGGATGAGCTGCTCCCCGGGCAGCCCGAGCGGCACGACGCTCGTCACCAGGACGGTGAGGCCGCCATCGGCGACGAGGGCGTCGGCAACCAGCTCGGACGCACCCGGGACCGCCTCGAGTCCGTCGACGAGCACGACCCGTCGGCGACCGGCCGGTGGTGGTCCCGCCGGACCGTCGATCGGCGCCGAGAGCACCGCTCGGAGCTCGTCCGCCGCAGCCGGTGCCGCGTGGCGGTCGACCTGCGCCCGGGCGATGCCGACGCCGTCCTCGACCTCGATGCAGCGGGCCACGGTCGCTGCGAGCACCGACTTGCCCACACCGCTGCGTCCGGTCACGGTGACGAGCCTGACGTCGGGGCGGCGCACGAGCTGCGTGACGTGGTCGACCGCCTCGTCGCGACCGATGAGGGACGACCCGCGCCGTCGGATCGTCGCGCCGTCGGGCCCCCGCTCGTCGTGCACTGCCACCTCCGTTCCGGCCCGGAACGGTACCAGCGGGCGGTGAGCACCCGTCATGTCGCGGAGCGCCCCGGCGGGCGCGCCGCGCGTCGGGCCGGCGACCTGCTGAGCGTGCGGCTCAGCTCTCCTCGACGTAGCCGAAGTCGGCAGGGGTCGGGACGGCGACACCGGGGCGGTAGTAGGTGTACAGGTCGCCGATGATCTCGGCGATGCCGTCGGAGTTGGCGCCCTTGGCCAGGTCGAGCGTGATCACGTTCGAGTTGATGTGGATGCCCTCGATGCCACCGCGCTCGAAGAGGCGGCGTGCGAGCTCGTCCGGCGGACGGTCACCCTCGACGACGTCGCCGGCCAGGTACCGCTCGTGGCCCATGCCCGTCAGGGTGCGGTTGATCTCGTAGCGGACGACTCCACCACGGCTCGACGGCTTCTCGATGACGGTGACCGGCTGTCCCATGGTCGGCGATCGTAGTGCGGCCCGATGCCTGCACCCCACTCCGGGAGCTGCGCGTCCGGATCGCCCCTCGGCGTGTCTGGAACGCTGCCGACGGAAGGGCAACGATGGGGCCGTGAGCGCACAGGACGACGAACAGCACCAGGTCACCGTGTTCCAGGCCGTCGGCGGCCAGCCCTTCTTCGACCGACTCGTCGAGCGGTTCTACGAGGTGGTCGCGTCCGACGAGGTGCTGCTGCCGCTCTACCCCGACCAGGACGACCTGGGCCCGGCGAGGGAACGGCTGTCGATGTTCCTGGCCCAGTACTGGGGCGGCCCCGGCACCTACTCCGAGACGCGCGGACACCCGCGCCTGCGCATGCGCCACGTGCCGTTCGTGATCGGCGACACCGAACGCGACCACTGGATCGCCGCCATGCAGCACGCGCTCGACGCCACGATGCCCGACACGCCACTCGACCCCGAGCTCCGCGACGTCGTGCACGCCCGCATGTCGGAGTACTTCACGATGTCCGCCGCGCACCTTGTGAACCAGCCCGGCTGAGCTGAACCAGCCTGCGCCGGAACGCGCAGCGGCGAGCTCGACCCGGACCGGGGAGCTCGCTGCTGCAACGAGAGGGAGGGTCATCCCAGCACCGGACCCCATCACCACCAGTGATAGAACGACCCTCGATCTACGCCACCCGTGGGAGAGGAAGGGTGGATGGGAGGATGACGCAGAACGTGGCCGATGGCCACATGGACATCATGTCTCACTTCTGTGCCCGTGTGCCAGCACCCAGCTGTGGCTCATGACCTGCTGCTGTGACTGTTCTTCAGCGCAGGACTGTGCTTCTCAGCGCAGGTCCGCACCCGCCGTGGATCCGACTCCCTTGGCCGCGGCGGAACCGCCGCCGGCGGCGTCTCGGACGCCGCTCACGGCACGAGCAGCGACGACCGCCAGCACCACCGACACGACCGCGAGGACGGCGTGCACCACGACGAACGCGACCTCCCAGTCGCCACCGAAGGCGATGTCGATCATGCGGACGACCCAGACGCCACAGGTCCACGCGGCGAGGGCGAGCACCCCGTAGCGGAGCACCGGGCCCACCCCACGCGACCGCCGGGCCGAGGCGAGCAGGACGATCGCCAGCACGACCGACGGCACCACGAAGCTCGTGGCGAGCAGCAACGGCCCGACCCGCTCGGAACCGCTCAGCTCCGGGTCGCCCAGCGCGTTGCGGACCCGGCCGACCCAGACGAACAGGCTCCAGGCGAGCAGCAGGACCACCGGGACGAACACTCTGCGAGGCACCCTCGAACCGTACCTCCCGCCCCGATGCGGACGCAGTTCGCCGCCGGCGGGCACTCGTCACTGATTGGACGCGGCGCGGCGCCGCCGCTTCACTCAGCAGTCCGTTCGCAGAGGAAGCGTGAGCACATGAAGCGTCAGACCACCGGCCTCGCCATCGCGCTCGCCGCCCTGCTGGTCCTCGGAGGTTGCACCGGCTCGGACGCCGCACGCGACAAGGGCACGTCCAACGACCGCGCCGAGTCGAAGGACAGGGCCGAGTCGAAGGACAGGGCCGACTCGACCGGCGCCAACCCGTGCGCGGTCGGTGACACGGCGCCGTCGAAGGCGCTCATCGCGTGCGGCGAGACCTCGGTGGTCTTCATCGAGACGCCGTACGCCACCGGCACCGGTGTGGCGGTGCGCATCGACGAGGTCGACTACGTGGTGACCAACCTGCACGTCGTCGACCCGTTCGAGGCCGTCGACGTCTCCCTCGGTGGTGACGCCGACCTGGGTCCGCTGCCCGTCATCGGCGCGGACGTGGCCGCCGACATCGCCCTGCTGGGACCGATCGAGGACGCCGGGGAGCTGGAACCCCTACCGCTGGGTGACCCCACCGTCGAGAAGGGCGACGACGTCTTCCTGCTGGGCTTCCCCGGGTCGTCGGACACCCTCGACGCCGAGCTGACCATCACCTCGGGCATCGTGTCGCGGACCCGGACCGCGGAGGGGTGGGACCAGACCTACATCCAGTCCGACGCCGTCATCGGCGAGGGCCAGTCCGGGGGTGCGCTCTTCGCAGCGACGGGCGAGCTGGCCGGCATCAGCGGACTGTCGTACGACCCAGCCTTCGCCCTGTCGCTGTCGATCCAGGACGTCGAGCGGTCCGTGGCGAGGATCCTCGACGGTGAGGGCGACGAGCTCCTGCTCGTGCCCCTGACCGCCGAGGACGCCGAGGGCGGAGCGACCTCGGGCACGATCGCAGCGCCCGACGACCTCGAGTCCTACGTGCTCTACCTGCCCGCCTCGGAGACCGCCCGCACCTGGGAGCTGCAGGTCCAGGGTCCCACCGACCGCTTCGGCGTCCTGGTCGGCGACTCCTTCGAAGGCACCGTCCTCGCCCAGAGCGCCACCTATGACGTCCTGCTGCAGGAGTTCCTGTCGCAGCTGTCGGATCGCTCCGGCCTCAGCGCCGCCGAGCTCGGCGCACCCGAACCGGTCGACGAGGCGGTCCGAGCGGCCGAGGTCGCACCGGGCAGCTTCCGCATCGAGATGGAGCCCGACGTCGCCGCCGAGGTCGTCATCCAGCTGGCCGTCGGGGTCAAGGACGCCGCGCTGACCTGGACCTCGTCGCTGCCGCTGTGGCCGCTCACCGAGCAGGTCGAGCCGCGCACGCTGACCCTCGACGAACCGGTCGAGGGCACGATCAGCGGCTTCCGTGCCGGCATCCCGTTCGATGTCGAGCTCGAGGCCGGCGTCGAGGTCGAGCTGCTGGCCAGCTCACCGCAGGGCGACCTCGCGATCATCCTGGCGCCCCCGGGAGTGACGATGAACGCGGTCGATGTCGACCCCGAGGTCGACCACGAGCAGCTGGAGCACTTCGACGACTCCGGCGAGGGCCTCTACGGATTCGGCGTGCGCGAGACGTTCACCCCCGAGGTGAGCGGCGTGCACCGCCTCTGGCTGAACAACTACGACATGACACCCGTGGCGTACCGCGTCGCGGTCACCACCGGCTGACGGTCACCGCCGGCGGGCTCACGGATCGGCGGACTCACGGACCGGCGGGGCCCAGTGGTCGGCGGGGGTCGGTGGTCGGCGCGAGCTCAGTTGTAGGCGCGGGCGGTGCGCACCGTGTCGGCCACGGCGAGCTTCATGACACCGGACAGCTCGCCGACGCCGTGGGCGTTCACGGTCACGTGGTCGACCAGCTGGACCCAGTCCGGCAGGTGCTGCGCGACCCCGACGGCGAACACCTCACCCGGCGCCGCGGCCTCGCACAGGCGCGACGCGTGGTTGGCGGCCGGGCCGATGTAGTCGTCGCCCTCGAAGAGCAGCACGTGGCCGCCGGCGATGCCCGCGTGGATGTCGAAGGCGTCCTCGTCGAAGCGAAGCCTCAGCTCGCAGACCGCAGCGATGACCGGGCCGGGCTCGACACCGACGAGCATCGCACCGTCGCCCAGCCACTTCAGGACCCGAACCCCACGACGTCCGGTGACCGCACGCACGGCGCTGCGGAAGCGGGTCAGCACCTCGAGCGCCGCCGGGGTGCCGTTCGCCTCGGTGTACGAGGTGAAGCCGCAGACGTCGACGAACGCGAACCAGCGCTCGAGGGTCTGGGAGACGTCGACCCACTCCGGCACGGGGGGCTCGACACCGGTGCCGTCCGGCGAGACGTCCGATCTCGGCGCCCCGAACTGGATTCCTCGTGTTCGATTCTCGCTCAACTGGACCCCTCTGGATCCGCCCCTGACAGGCGGTGCGTCGCGGTCCCCCGTGAGGACGATCTTGACACGCAGTTGCAAACTATCGCAAGCAACGGCTTGCTGGCGTTTGCAAATTTCACGGCTGTGATCCCCAGGGAGTGGGGAGCCGCGTTCCCACCCAGGGTACCGAGTCCATGAAGGCCCAGGAACGCCGGTGGATCGCCGTCGGTCCGTAGCCCTTCAACGCGAGCTGGTGACGGGGGCACGGATAGCCCTTGTTGAGCTCGAAGTCGTAGCCCGGGTGGTCCGTCGACGCCGCGCGCATCATCCGATCGCGGGTCACCTTCGCCACGATCGACGCCGCTGCGATCGACAGACACGTCGCATCGCCCCGGACCACCGTGCGGGTGCGGCCGTTGCCCACGAAGTCCCAGTTCCCGTCGACGAGCACCACGTCGGCCTCGACCCCGAGGCCCTCGAGCGCCCGGCGTGCAGCCAGTCGCTGTGCCGCCGACATGCCGATCCGGTCGCACTCCGCCGCCGTCGCATGGCCGACCGCCCAGTCCGTGCACCACTCGGTGACACGGGGGTAGAGCTGCTCGCGACGGGCCTCGGTCAGCTGCTTGGAGTCCCTGATGCCGTTCACCCGACGATCACGGGGCAGCACGGCCGCGCCGAGGGTGAGCGGACCCGCCCACGCTCCCCTGCCGACCTCGTCGATCCCGACGACGACCTCGTGCCCCTCGGCCCACAGCTGCTTCTCGATCGACAACGTCGGGCCACGACGGCGGGGCGCCATGGCACGCACGGTACCGCTCCCCCGACCCCCATCGAACAGCGGCACTTGAGAAATCGGCACGACGTGCCGATAGAGACCTGTCGGAGCTCGCCGGTCAGCCGGAGCGCTCCCACGGGGGACTCGTCGGAGGAGCACACATGTCGATCAAGGTGCAGGCACGACCGTCGGTGGTGACGGACACGGGCACCCGCAGGGGCACGTTCGACATCGGCGAGCTCGTCGAGGTGCGGAACCGATTCGACGACCGGTGGATCCACGGATTCGCCGTCGCGGTCGTCGGCGATGCCGCCTACCAGCTCCGCCGCCTGTCGGACGGCTACGTGCTGCCCGCCTGGTTCGCCGCGGACGTCGTGCGCCCCGACCCCGCCGCCTGAGCGGCGTCCGGTGGGCGGACCGGCTCAGGTCGTCTCGTCGAGCACCCAGGCCAGGTAGTCCGGGTCGCCGCCGACGACCTCGGTCACGACCAGCTCCGGCGTCTCGTAGGAGTGGATCGACCGCACGCGGTCGAGCAGCCGCGGCAGGGCGATCGACGACGTCTTCATCGTGACGATCCACTCGTCCGCGGACGCCACCTCGCCCTGCCAGCGGTAGGTCGACCGGACCGGACCGCCGACCTGGGCGCACGCAGCCAGGCGCTGCTCGACCACCGCGGCGGCCAGCTCGGCCGCCGCCCCGCCGTCGTCGAGCGAGGTCGTCACGACGAGCACGCCGGTCGCGCTCACCACGGCTCCCGGTCCGGGTCGCCGATCGGCTCGAGCAGCTGCTGACGACGCTCGTCGACGCCGCGCACGTTCCCTTCGGTGCGGTCGGCGTCGGAGTCGGGAGTCGTCCCGCTGCCCTCGACCGAAGGTGCCTCGGGGAAGACCCGACGCAGGAACTCCTCGGCACGCTCCGAGGCGGGGGTGCTCATGTCGCGGTCCCGATGACGGCCATGGCAGCAGTGTCGCACCCCGATCGCCCGCGCGGTGACCGCCTCGGGTCGCCGCCCCCTCATACGATCGCTCCATGAGCCGTTCCGTCCACGTCCTGCCGCACACCCACTGGGACCGGGAGTGGTACGACCCGTTCCCCGCGTTCCGGATGCGTCTGGTCGAGCTGCTCGACGAGCTGCTGCCCCGCCTCGAGCAGGACGTCGACTTCGCGCACTTCCAGCTCGACGGTCAGATGGCCGTGGTCGACGACTACCTGGCCGTGCGCCCCGAGGCGGCCGAGCGGCTGCGGACGCTGAACAGCGCGGGTCGGATCTCGATGGGCCCCTGGTACGTGCTGCCCGACGAGTTCCTCGTCTCGGGAGAGACGCTCGTGCGCGACCTGCAGCTCGGGTTCCGAACCGCCGAGCGCTTCGGCGGCGCGATGCAGGTCGGCTACCTGCCCGACATGTTCGGCCACATCGCGGCGATGCCGCAGCTGCTCAACCTGTTCGGCATGCGCGACGCCGTGGTGTGGCGCGGCGTGCCCAGCGCCGTGAAGACCCCGGCGTTCTGGTGGGACGGCCCCGACGGCAGCCGGGTCCGTGCCGAGTACCTGTCCGCGGGCTACTTCAACGGCTCCGACATGCCGCCCGACGCCGCCACGCTGCGGGAGCGCATCGACCTCTTCGTGCAGCTCCAGGGCCCTCTCGTCGGCGACCGGGTGCTCTGGA
Source organism: Actinomycetes bacterium (assembly GCA_023389745.1). Taxonomy (GTDB): domain Bacteria; phylum Actinomycetota; class Acidimicrobiia; order Acidimicrobiales; family Microtrichaceae; genus JAFAFN01. The sequence continues at coordinate 918 of JAEWED010000196.1, read as the reverse complement.
TGGCCGGCATGGACCACGAGGTGCCACCGGCGCACCTGGGCCACGTCGTGAGCGAGCTCAACGCCTCCGAACGCGCACGCGACGACGGCGAGCGCTTCGAGCTGCGGGTCGAGTCGCTGTCGAACTACCTCGACGGCGCGCCTGTCGACGACCTGCCCGTGTTCGAGGGCGAGCTGCGCTCCGGCGCCCGCGCCAACCTGCTGATGGGCGTCACCTCGAACCGCGTCGACGTCAAGCGCGCCGCTGCCGTCGCCGAGCGCACCCTCGAACGACACGCCGAGCCGCTCGTGTCGCTGTGGGCCGCCGAGCCGGACAGGTGGGCGTCGCTGCTCGATCTGGCGTGGCTCGAGGTCATCCGCAACGCCGCGCACGACTCGATCTGCGCGTGCAGCCACGACGAGGTCGTCGACGCGGTCCTGCACCGCTACGCCGAGGCCACCGGCACCGCCGTCGCGGTGGCCGGACGGGCGATCGAGGACGCTGCCGCAGCGCTGCGCGAACCGGGTCTCCACCTGCTCAACACCCGTGCGACGGCGCGTGCCGAGGTCGTCGAGATCGAGATCGCCGCACCCGCGGACCCCGAGAGCCGGGCCGACCACGACGGCGCGGACGATGGGCGCTTCCAGGTGCTCTCGGAGCGGCCGGCCGTCGAGGAGCTCTACCGCAACGGCGCGGCCGACGCCCCGATCGTCGTCGCTCGTGAGCTGATCATGGAGCAGCCGCAGACCGTCGCCGTTCGCTTCGAGGAGCGGTCGGGCGACCTGGCCGTGCACCTGCTGCCCGTCGACGAGGACGGCGCAGCCACACCCGCGGACGCGCTCGCCGAGGTCGGCCGGCGCTGCGCGGCGGACCCGGAGCTGGTGGTCACCACGATCCTGCACCGCGCCGAGCCGACCCGACGGGTGCTCACCATGTCGG
>JAEWED010000151.1 GCA_023389745.1 Actinomycetes bacterium | reverse complement strand
ACCTCGGTCCGGGTCGCCCACGACGACCGCCACGCAGACCGTACCCGGCGGGCTGCCCTCCTGGGGGTCGGGTCCAGCGACACCCGTCGCGGCGATCGCGACGTCGGCGCCGAGCAGGTTCCGGGCGCCGATCGCCATGCCGATCGCGGCCTCCTCGGAGATCACCGGTCCCCTGCTCACGCCGAGCAGGTCGAACTTCACCTCGGACGCGTACGACACGATGCTGCCGCGCAGCACGTCGCTCGCCCCGGGGTGATCGACCAGACGGGAGGCGATCATGCCGCCGGTGAGCGACTCCGCGACCGCGAGGCTCAGGCCGCGCTCGCGCAGCAGATCGAGCACGACGGACTCCATCGTGTCGTCGTCGACGCCGAACACGACGGGGCCGAGGATCTCGCGCACGACGGCTTCCTCGGCGGCGAGCACGGCAGCCAGATCGTCCGCGGTCGCTCCCTTGGCGGTGATGCGCACCTTCAGCCCTTCCATGCCCGACGCGAGGAACGCGAGCGTCGGGTTGCCGAGGGCGTCGAGCTCGTCGATGCGAGCGGCGAGCAGCTCGGCCAGGCCGGACTCGGACTCTCCCCAGGTGCGCAGGGTGCGGCTGCCGATCGCGGCGGTGATGCCGGCACGCCGCTGCAGGTCGGGCAGGACGGTACCCAGCACCATCTCCTTCATCTCCCACGGCACCCCCGGCACCGCGTAGATGACCTTCTGGCTCGTCGAGCCGTCGGGTCCGGTCCACTCCAGGGGACAGACCAGGCCGGGGGCGGTGCCGGGCATCTGCTCGATGAACGACGCGCCGACGGGCTTCTGGGCCTGACGCAGGTTGTTCATGGGCATGCGACGGCTGCGCCCGGAGAACATCGAGATGATGCGCTCCTCCATGTCCTCGTCGGCCTCGAGGGGGACGCCCATGACCTGGGCGATCGCGTCGCGGGTCAGGTCGTCCTGGGTCGGGCCGAGCCCACCGCAGCAGATGACGGCGTCGCTGCGGCCGAGTGCCAGCTCGAGGGTCGACACGATGCGGCCGATGTTGTCGCCGACCTTCGTCTGGAAGAACGTGTCGATCCCCGCCAGGGCCAGCTGCTCGCCGATCCACGACGAGTTCGTGTCGGTGATCTGCCCCAGCAGGAGCTCGGTTCCGACGGCGACGACCTCGGTGCGCATGGTCGGCACGCTAGCCAGGTTCGGCCGGCGTCATTTCGCAGGCCGCGGGACCGGAGCCGCTCAGTCGCGTGCCATGGTCGACGTCGCCTGGGAACCGGCGACGACGTACTGCACGGCGCTGATCCAGGCGACGGCGACGCCGAGCCAGAGGAACGAATCCGCGAGCCAGTGCAGGTCGGTGGTCCAGGGCCACACCACCCAGCCGACGGCGCCGAACTGCAGGAACGTCTTGGCCTTGGCGACCTTCGAGGCCTGCACGGCGAGCCCCCGGCGCCCCCAGTACGACCGGAACACCGAGATGAACGCCTCTCGCACGGTGATGAGCACGACCGGCAGCCACCAGAACCTGCCGCCCAGCACCATCGCCCACAGCCCGCCGAGCGCGAGCACCTTGTCGGCGAGCGGGTCGAGGAACGCTCCGGAGCGGGTGGTGCCCTGCTTGCGGGCCAGGTAGCCGTCCAGGCTGTCGGTCGTGGTGATCACGAGCCACAGGAAGAACAGCGGCCAGCTCGACTCCTGGCGGATGATCATGACGAACGCGACCGGAGCGAGCAGCAGTCGGATGATCGTGATGACGTTCGCCGGCGTCATCAGCGCGGACGGCCCGAACGAGGGCTGGGCCTGGCTGCTCACGGCGCGCTCGTGCCAGCAGGAGACGGGAGGGCGGGTGAGGGAAGTGCGGCGTGCAGGTCGGGGCCTTCGGCGCCGTGCACGACCACGCGGTGGAACTGGCCCACGGCGAGCTCGTCGGGCACCACCACGATGCCGTCGATCTCGGGGGCCTCGCGGTGGGACCGGGCGACGCCGGGCTCGTCGACCAGCACCGTGATCTCGGTGCCGATCAGCTCGTCGCGGCGAGAGGCGCTGATGTCGTCCTGCAGGGCGCGGAGCTCGGCGAGACGGTCCTCGACGAGCCCCTCGGGGACCTGGCCGTCGAGCTCGGCCGCGTAGGTGCCGTCCTCGACGGAGTACGAGAAGAAGCCGCACCAGTCGAGCTGCGCTGCCTCGACGAACGCGAGCAGCTCGTCGTGGTCGGCCTCGGTCTCACCGGGGTAGCCGACGATGAAGTTCGAGCGGAACGCGGCGTCGGCGCGCAGCGAGCGGATCTGCTCGATGCGCTCGAGGTACTTGTCGCCGTTGCCCCAGCGGCGCATGCGGCGCACGAGCGGCGCCGAGACGTGCTGCAGCGACAGGTCGAAGTACGGCACCGGACCCGCGGCCATCAGCTCGATCAGCGGATCGGTCAGCTCCGACGGGTACAGGTACAGCAGCCGGACCCAGTCGACCCGCTCCGAGATCGCCTGCACCAGCGGCACGATCGACTTGGTCCCGACGCCGGCGTCTCGGCCGTAGGCGGCCAGATCTTGGGCGATGAGCACGATCTCTCGCACCTGGAGCGACTCGACCTCGGCCAGGATCGAGTCCATCGGACGCGAGTCCTGGGGGCCTCGGAACGACGGGATCGCGCAGAAGCCGCAGGCCTTGTCGCAGCCCTCGGCGACCTTCACGTACGCCCACGGGTACGCCGACGGCGGCCGCGACAGGTTGAGCAGGTCGAGCGCCGGGACGGCCTCGTCGGTGGCGAACAGCGTGCGCGACGCGGGCTTCGTGGTCAGGTTCACCGGCACACCGAAGCCCGTCACCGCGTCGACCTCGGGCAGCGCCTCGGCCAGCTCGTCGCCGTAGCGCTGAGCCATGCAGCCGGTCACGACCAGCTCTGAACCCTCGGCGCGGTGCTCGTCGAGCGCCAGGATCGTCGCCACGCTCTCCTCGCGGGCTTCCTCGATGAAGGCGCAGGTGTTGACGACCACCAGGTCGGCGTCGTCGGGCGACTCGGCCGGTACCAGACCGTCGGTCAGGAGGCTGCCGGTCAACTTGTCGGAATCGACCTGGTTCTTGGGACAGCCGAGCGTCTCGACCCAGAAAGTGCGTGTCACGGTCGGACCAGTCTAGGGCGCCCCTCTCAGGGCCCCGGGGCGTTCAGGCCCGGTGTGCGAGCTCGAGGCCCGGGACGGGCCAGTCCAGCGCGAGCAGACGCCCCGTGCCCGAGGCGGTCACGTATGCGGTGCGCAGGTCGTCGCCGCCGAACGCGATGTTGGTGACGAGCGGATCGTCGATCGCGACGTGGCGCACCGAAGAGCCGCCGGGGGCGATCACGGTGATGCCGCCGTTGCCGAGCGTGCCGACGCAGACGTTGCCCGCGCCGTCGACCGCGAGGGAGTCGAGCAGCTGCTGGCCCTCGAGCCCGGCGAGCAGCTCGCCGTGGGGCTCGAGCAGACCGGTGCCGGTCGCGACCCCGGGCTCGGGCACGCTCCAGCCCCAGACCCTCCCCGTGTGGGTCTCGGCGACGTAGACCCGGTCCCCCGCCGGTGACAGCCCGATCCCGTTGGGTGCGTCGAGCGGGAAGATCACCTCTCGGATCGACGAGCCGTCCGCGGTCGCATAGAAGACTCCGGTGCGGTCCGACGTGCGCTCCTGTCGCACGCCGTGGTCGGTGAACCAGAAGCCGCCGTGGGCGTCGAAGACCAGGTCGTTCGGTGCTCGTAGCGGCCGACCGTCGCACGAGTCGTAGACGGTCTCGACCGTGCCGGTGGCCAGGTCGACCTTCTGGATCGACCCGCCGGTCCACTCCTCGGGCAGCGGACCGGGCAGGATCAGCCCGCCCAGGTCGACCCAGCTGAAGCAGCCGCCGTTGTTGGTGATCCAGGCGCTGCCGTCGGGGCCGATCGCAGCGCCGTTGGGGCCGCCACCGCACTCTGCGACGACCGTGACCGTCCCGTCGGGAGCGACGCGGCTGAGCGTGCCCCGCTCGATCTCGACGACGAGCACGGAGCCGTCGCGCATCGGGACCGGCCCCTCGGGGAACCTGAGCCCGGTGGCGACGGTGCGGTGCTCAGTCGGCAGCGGCGGGGCGGACGGCGATGTGTTGTCGGTCACATCGGCGAGGGTAGCCAGCTCAGAGCTCGCCGGCCTCGATCATGTTGTCGAGCTCCTCGGGCGTCATCATGACCGTGCGGGCCTTGGAACCCTCGGACGGGCCGACGACGCCTCGCTCCTCGAGCAGGTCCATGAGGCGCCCCGCGCGGGCGAAGCCGACCTTGAGCTTGCGCTGCAACATGGACGTCGAGCCGAGTCCGCTGCGGACCACGAGCTCCATGGCCTGGGCGAGCATCTCGTCGTCGTCGCCGCTGCCGCCACCGGCGGAACCGCCGCCGGAGCTGCCGGAGCCGGCGACCTCTTCGTCGGCGACGCCCTTGACGTAGTGGTCCTCGATGACGGGTGTCTGCTTGCGCCACTGCCCCACGATGGCGGCGACCTCGGACTCCTCGACCCACGAGCCCTGGATGCGCTGCGCGGCCGACGAGCCGGCGCCCAGGAGGAGCATGTCGCCCTGCCCGACGAGTCGTTCGGCGCCGAGCTGGTCGAGGATGACCTTGGAGTCGGTGGCCGACGCCACCGCGAACGCGAGTCGCGACGGGATGTTCGCCTTGATGACGCCGGTGATGACGTTGACCGACGGGCGCTGCGTGGCGATCACCAGGTGGATGCCGACCGCTCGGGCCTTGGCAGCGATGCGGGTGATCGACTCCTCGACGTCTCGCGACGCGACCATCATCAGGTCCGCGAGCTCGTCGACCACGACGAGGATGAACGGCAGCCGCTTGAACTCGCGCTCGACGCCCGGTTCGGGCTGCAGGTCGCCCCGGTCGAACGCTGCGTTGTAGCCGCCGATGTCGCGCACGCCGACCTCGGAGAGCAGGTCGTAGCGGATCTCCATCTCCTTGACCGCCCAGTTGAGGGCGTTGGCCGCCTTCTTGGGGTTGGTCACCACCTGGGTGAGCAGGTGCGGGATGCGGTTGTACTGGGTGAGCTCGACCTGCTTGGGGTCGATCAGGATCATCCGGACCTGCTCCGGCGTCGAACGCATGAGCACCGACGTGATCAGCGAGTTGATGCACGACGACTTGCCGGCGCCGGTCTGCCCGGCGATGAGCAGGTGGGGCTTGGTCGCCAGGTTCATGAGCACTGCGGTGCCCGAGATGTCGCGGCCGACCGCGACCTCGAGCGGGTGCGTGGCCCGGTGGGCCTCCTCGGAGGTGAGG
>JAEWED010000143.1 GCA_023389745.1 Actinomycetes bacterium | reverse complement strand
GCCACCAGCGTCCGCTCCGGCCGAGCCACCGCCGGCCGACCCACCAACGCCAGAGCCCGTGGCCGCGGCCGAGCCGCCAGCGCCGGCACCCGTCCCGGCGGGCGACGGTCCGGCCGAGTCGGCCGCGCCCGCATCCGCCGCCTCGGGAGCGCCGGACCTCGAGACCGTCAGCGCGGCGTTCCCGGACCTGGTGCAACAGCACCTGAAGGGCATCGCCAAGGCGTTCTTCGACGGTGGTCAGGTGGTGACCGTCGAGGGCGACGGCACCGTCGTCTACGCCCTGGCCCTCGGCGTGCCCATCGATCGGGCTCGACCGAAGCTCGGCGACGTCGAGGCGATGCTCGCGAGCCACTTCGGTCGCCCGCTCCCGGTCCGCCTGGTCGAGGACGGCGACGCCGCCGACCTCCGCCCGGGTGGCCCGCCGCCGATCCAGCGCCGACCCCGAGGAGGTTCCTCCGAGCCGTCGGGGGCGACGCCGCGGGGCGCGGCACCGGTGGATGAACCGGACGACGAGGACGACGAGGACCTTCGGGTCGACATCCACGAGCTCGAGAACGCCGATGTGGCGGCGACCGGCATCGACCGGCTCACCGCGGCGTTCCCCGGGGCAGTGCTGATCAGCGAGGACGAGGTAGGAACATGAGCGGACACGACGACGATCTCCCCGAGGCGCTCGACGGCACCCTGCTGCCCGACGACGAAGGGATGCCCGACGGCATGGGTGGGCCCACCGCCCCCGGCGCCGCCGGCTTCGACCTCGGCTCGATGATGCAGATGGCGCACGACATGCAGCAGCAGGTCGCCGAGGCCCAGGAGCAGCTCGCCAACTCGCAGGTGCAGGGCACCTCGGGTGGTGGTGCGGTGACGGTCACGCTCAACGGGCACCTGCACCTGGTCGGCATCGACATCGAACCCGGGGCGGTCGACCCCGACGACCCGTCCATGCTCGAGGACCTGATCCTGGCGGCCTGGCAGGCCGCGCACGACCAGGTCGCGACGCTCCAGGCACAGGCCGACCCGCTCGCGGGGCTCGGCGGCATGCTCGGCGGCGACGGTCCGGGTGGCCTCGGCGGTCTCGGTGGCCTGCTCGGCGGGTCCTGAGTGGCCACCGCCTACGCCGCCGCGGTCCAGGAGCTGATCGACTGCCTCGGTCGTCTGCCCGGCATCGGACCCAAGTCCGCGCAGCGCGTCGCCTTCCACCTGCTCAAGGTCGACACCCAAGAGGCGAACCGCCTGGCCCGGGCGATCGTCGAGGTCAAGGAGAAGGTCGGGTTCTGCGACCGGTGCTTCAACATCTCCGAGGGCCCGCTGTGCGGCATCTGCAGCGACCCGCGCCGTGACGAGCACCTGCTCTGCGTCGTGGAGGAACCCCGCGACGTCGTCGCGATCGAACGCACCCGTGAGTTCAAGGGCCGCTACCACGTGCTGCAGGGGGCGATCGACCACCTCCAGGGCGTCGGCCCCGACCAGCTGCGCATCCGTGAGCTGATCGCACGCGTCGGTGCCGAGGGCATCACCGAGGTGATCCTCTGCACCAACCCGAACCTCGAGGGCGAGGCGACCGCGCTGTACCTCACCCGTGTGCTCGAAGTGCCGGGCCTCACGGTCTCGCGCATCGCGAGTGGCCTGCCCGTCGGCGGCGACCTCGAGTACGCGGACGAGCTGACGCTCGGACGGGCGCTCGAAGGGCGCCGGGTGGTCGGTTCCGAGCACAGCTGACCGCGACGGTAAGTTGCCGGCCGTGGAAGACCGACAGCGCGCCTCGTCCGGCTCCCCATGGGAGCTCACCGTCGGCTACAGCCGAGCCGTCAGAGTGGGGGACCGCGTCTTCGTGGCGGGCACCGCTCCGCAGTGGGCCGACGGCTCCGTCGACCCCGACCCCGCCGCGCAGGCGCGGCGCTGCTTCGAGATCATCGATGACGCGCTCGTCACGGTCGGCTCCGACCTGCGCGACATCGTGCGCACCCGCATGTACCTGGTCGACGCCGGCGACTTCCAGGCGATCGGCGCGGTGCACGGTGAGTACATGTCCGACGCGCTGCCGGTGAACACCACCGTGGTGGTCGCCGCGCTGCTCGACCCCCGCTGGAAGGTCGAGCTCGAGGTCGAGGCGGTCATCCCGCTCGACCGCTCCCGCGACCGCAACGGCTGATCTCAGAGCACGAAATTGCGTGAGTTGTCGTCGCTGAGCGACGACAACTCACGCAAGAACAGCTGTCGGCCTGGCCGATTCAGTCGTTCCGGAAGCCGCGGGCGCGCAGCGCTCGGCGAACCTCGCGCACGATGCGGTCGCGGTCTTCGTTGAAGCGGCCCCAGGTCTCTCGGAGCACATGCCAACCGGCCAAGGTCAGCTGGTTCTGTCGGTCGTCGTCGTGGACGAGCTGCTCCTCGGTGCGGTGGACCCGGAACCCGTCGCACTCCACCGCGACCCGGTACTCCGGCCAGGCGATGTCGAGCACGTACTCGATGCCGTCGCACGCAACGCGGTGATGCAGGACGGGTTCGATGCCCACCGCGTGCAGTCGACGGTGCACCTCGTCCTCGAACGCGCTGTCCGGTGCGACCGTCCCGACGGGTCTCGCATCGAGTACCTCCCGAATCGTGGCGATGCCGTCGCGCCCGCGTCGGGCGAGCTCGTTGAAGCGGTGGTGCAGGTCCTCGTACGTGGTCAGGTCACGGGTGACGGCGTCGTCCACCATCTTCCCCAGCTGCGTCGCGGTCACGTAGCGACCGACGTCGATCAAGGTGCGCGTCGGGGTCGTCACGGGGATGCCCTCGTGTTCGGTGCGGTCACGACTCGGCAGGATCAGCGTCTCGTGTCCGGTGCCCTTCACCGGCGAGCCCCGGAGCCAGCGCGAGCCGACCACGTCGAGGTGTTGGCGCCGGTAACGATGGAATCGCCACAACCCGGCAGCCGCCCGCATCCCGGCGAGTGCGTCGGGTCCTCCGGCCAACACCTCGGTGAGCAGCCGCTGGTGCCACGTCGACGGTGAACCGGCGATCACGTAGAGGCCGCGTCGCTGCCGGACGAGGTTGCCGTTGTCGACCAGCGTGCGGATCTTTCGGTCCGTCAGCCCCGCGGCGTCGAGTTGAGCCCGGGTGATCAGGCCGTGCTGGCGGCGCGCGATCGCTGCGACCGGTTCGAAAAATGACATCGCTTCCCTCCGGGAGAGTCCGTGGGGGAAGCGATGTGCGCTCCGAGGAGCTGGATCTTGCGTGAGTTGTCCTCGCTCAGCGACGACAACTCACGCAATTTCGGAGGTGGTGAGATCCAGGGAGGTGGATCAGATGGTCTGGACGAGCAGGGCGTCGCCCTGGCCGCCGCCGCCGCAGAGGGCGGCCGCACCGAGGCCGCCACCACGACGCTGCAGCTCGTTCAGCAGGGTCAGCACGACGCGGGTGCCGGACATGCCGATCGGGTGGCCCAGCGAGATGGCGCCGCCGTTGACGTTGACGATGTCGTCGCTGATGCCCAGGTCGGCCATCGACGCGAGGCCCACCGCGGCGAACGCCTCGTTGAGCTCGAACAGCGACACGTCGGACACGGACTTGCCGGCCTGCTCGAGCGCCTTCTTGATGGCACGCGAGGGCTGGGTGAGCAGCGACGGATCCGGACCGGCGACCGAGCCGGCTCCGACGATCTCGCCGAGCGGGTTGCCACCGATGCGCTCCGCAGCGGCCTTCGAGGCGACGATCACTGCGGCGCCGCCGTCGGAGATCTGCGACGCGTTGCCGGCGGTGATGTTGCCGGACTTGTCGAACGCCGGACGCAGCTTGCCGAGCGACTCGGCGGTGGTGTCACCGCGCACGCCCTCGTCGACCGAGAACAGCACCGGGTCACCCTTGCGCTGGGGGATCTCGACGTTGACGATCTCGTTGTCGAACAGGCCGTCCTTCTGGGCGCGGGCCGCACGCTGGTGCGAGGCGGCGGCGAGCTCGTCCTGGGGCTCGCGGTCGATGTTCGCCGAGGCGGCGTACTTCTCGGTGCCGGAGCCCATGTGGTGGGACTCGAGCGCACACCAGAGGCCGTCGTTGATCATCGAGTCGACGACCTTCTTGTCGCCCATGCGCATGCCGGCGCGGGCGTCGGGCAGCAGGTAGGGCGCGTTGGTCATGGACTCCATGCCGCCGGCGACGACGATGTCGGCCTGGCCGGACTGGATCAGCATGTCGGCGAGCATGATCGTGTTGATGCCCGACAGGCAGACCTTGTTGATGAGGGTCGACGGGACGCTCATCGGGATGCCGGCGGCAACCGACGCCTGGCGAGCGGGCATCTGCCCCGCGCCCGCCTGGAGCACCTGACCCATGAAAACGTAGTCGACGGCCTCGGGGGCGACCCCGGCACGCACGAGTGCTTCCTTGATGGCGATCGCGCCCAGATCGACGGCGCTGAAGCCGGCGAGACCGCCGGACAGCTTCCCGATCGGAGTACGAGCACCGGCAAGAATGACGGAACCAGCCATGGTCCACCTCCCCTAAGAGGACCACCCGGGATCGGGACACGGTCCAGCGAACAAAACGGTGCGGCAACGTTACCCACCGGTAACCGAGCGCGTCGAAAGGTGATTCCCGCGCGCAGCACCTGTGCCGCGCGTTGCGCATAGCGTTCGAGCGCATGAGGGGAAGTCGGGCGAGGACAGCGTTCGCGGTGGCAGCTGCGGCGATGGGACTGGTGGCGTGCGGGGACGATCCGGTGCCGCTCGCCGAGGGCGACGGCGGACCGGGCGGTGACGGGGTCGCGGTGCTCGACGTCGGACCTGCGCTGCTGCCGCCCGACGACGCACCGTCGCTGGCGGGTCTGTCCCCGGTCGAGGTCGTCGACCCCGAGCGCGCCGCGGTCGAGGTCGAGGAGCAAGGCGGTCTCTCGTGGGGGTTCGCCGCGCTCTACGCCGACTCGACGCTCGACGATCCGTTCGCCGGGCCGTGGGCGCTCGCGGTGCTGCACCAGGGCTCCGAGAACTCCGGACTCGCCCCGGGAGACTTCGACCCCCACGACACGGGCACCACGTGGACCGACGTGCCGGTCGAGCAGCTGTCCCAGGAGTCGAGGGTCGCCGGGATCATCGCCGGTGGCCTCGACGCCAGGGCAGCGCAGCGGCTGGCCGAAGGCGCCCGGGTGAGCGGCGGCGACGCCGACGCACGCATCGAGCTGACCGACTCGAGCCCGGATGTGTCGCAGCCCGGACTCGACCTGGTGGCGTCGGGTCGTCTCGACGTGGCGTTCCTCGGCAGCGGACTCTCGGCGCCCGCGCCTGGTCCGTCGGTGCGGTGGGCGACGTCACGGGAGTGGACCGACGACCTGCGATCCGTCCGGGTGACCTCCTACGCCGCCGACCCGGCGCTCGAGCTGCTGCTGCGGGCGAGCATCGGCGGCCTCGCCCAAGGACCGGTGATCGTGCCGTCGATCGTCCCGCCCGATCAGGTACTGCTCGGCGTGCGGACGATCGGCAACACCACCGCGCTGGTCCAGTCGGTGCGGCTCGAGTCCGGGGAGCTGCACGGCGTCCTGAAGCCGCTGGAGCCCGTGGACGACCGGCGCTGGACGGCGCTCGCCGCTGCCGCCGGGGCGACACCGCCTGCGCCGATGTCGCCGGACCCCGTGGCGGTCACCTCCGGATCGATACCCGACGGGACCTACACCGCCGATGTCGCGCTCAGCACCGTGCACGGCGAGCTGGGCACCTTCGAGTCCTGCACCGAGAGCCTCACCATCTCCTACACCGACGGTTCGTACGGCGGAGGCGGCAGCCAGGGCGGAGCGTGCTCCGAGTTCGGGACGCTACAGGTGACCTCGCTTCGTGCGGGCGCGTCGCTCGTGGTCGGCTCGCTGCCCCCCACGGCTGCTGCGGTGCGGCTCGAGTTCGACGACGGCGAGGTCGTCCAGCCGGAGCTGGTCGGCGACGGTCGCCTCCTGTTCTCGCTCGTGCGCCCCGCAGGCGCTGCGCCGCTGCGCTCGCTGGTGGTGTCGGCCGCGGACGGATCGCCGATCGCGGACGGCGGGCCGCTCGATGACTCGATGCCCGACGTCAGTGGCGGCGAGGGCTCCAGCTCGGGCTTCGCGCTCACCGCTCCCGGCTGATCCGGTAGCGCACGTGCGACCCGAGCGGATGTCCGTTCCTCAGCCCCGGCTGATCCGGTAGAGCACGTGCGGCCCGAGCGGATGTCCGTTCCTCAGCCCCGGCTGATCCGATAGAGCGCGTGCGGCCCGAGCGGATGTCCGTCGGGCAGCGAGGGGTGCGCGAAGTCGCCGCCCGGGTCGTGGTGCATGCCGATCTTCTCCATCACACGCCGGGACCTGGTGTTGGCCACGACGGTGAACGAGACGATCTCGGCCAGCGCGAGTGCGCCGAACCCGTGGTCGAGGGCCGCTCGAGCCGCCTCGGGCGCGTAGCCCCGGCCCCAGTGCTCGCGGGCGAGTCGCCAGCCGACCTCGACCGCCGGTGTGAACGGCGCCTCGAAGCGCACCTCGGACAGTCCGACGAACCCGATGAACGGCGCACCGTCGACCACCTCGACCGCCCACCACGACGGTCCACCCTCTCGCCAACGCTCCTGCACGACGTCGACGAACGCATCGGACTCATCGCGGGTCAGCGGCGCCGGGAAGTGCTCCATGACGACCGGGTCGGCGTTGAGCGCTGCGAACGGCTCGAGGTCGTCGTCACGCCAGGCCCGCAGCCGCAGCCGCTCGGTCCTCAGCTCCGGCACGGCGAGCGGGGTCTGGTTCACGCCGCAATGCTACGGAACGCCGAACGCTCGGCCATCTAGGTTCCGGTCATGACGTCCCGTCGAGCGATCGCAGTCTGCCTGCTGTCCTGCGCCGTGGTCTCCGCGTGCAGCGGCAGCGGCGACGGTACCGACGACGACGCCGGTGAGCCGACCACCACCTCGGGTGCGGCCGCCACCTCGGTACCTGCGGAGCCGCTCCCGGTCCCGGCTCGCTACGAGGGCCACCGCAGCGAGGTCTACGCCGACCCGGTCAACTGGCTGTGCCGACCCGATCAGGACGATCTCTGCGACAGCGGGCTCGACTCGACGGTCGTCGACGCCGACGGGACCCTGACCGAGCAGCCCTGGACGGCCGACGACGACGCACCGATCGACTGCTTCTACGTGTACCCGACCATCTCGACCGACCCCGGCGAGATCAGCGACCGGGTGCCCGGCGACGCCGAGCGCTTCGTCACGCTGAACCAGGCGGCACGCCTCGGCGAGGTCTGCCGCGTGTTCGCTCCCGTCTACCGGCAGCGCACGCTCGCGGGGCTCAGCGGCGCGCTCGCCGGGTCGGGGCTGACCACGACCACGGTCGCCGGTGAGCTGACCCCGGGCGAGGCCGACGTGCGCGACGCGTTCGCCCACTACATGGCCAACGACAACGACGGCCGCGGCGTCGTCCTGATCGGCCACTCCCAGGGCGCCTCGGTGCTGCGCGGCCTGATCCGCGACGAGATCGACGGCGACGACGAGGTGCGCGACCGATTGGTGGCGGCGTACCTCGCCGGCTCAGCGCTGTCGGTCCCGGAGGGCGAGGACGTCGGCGGCGAGTTCTCCAACGTGGCGCTGTGTCGATCCGAGGACCAGGTCGGGTGCGCCGTCTCGTGGGCGTCGTTCCGGTCCGATGCGCCCCCGCCGGCCGACAGCCTGTTCGGGCGACCCCGCACCGGTGACGGCGTCGCCGCGTGCAACAGTCCGGCTTCGCTGGCAGGTGGTTCGGCCGAGCTGCACTCCTACTTCCCGTCGTCCGCGTCGGCGTCGATCATGACCCCGCCCGGCGACGGGGGCACCGACGCCGCGAGCGAGACGGCTGGCTGGGTGACGGGTGTGGGCATCACGACGCCGTTCGTCACGACCCCCGGGCTCGTGCGCGGCGAGTGCGTCGAGCACGACGGCTTCCACTACCTCGCCGTGGAGGTCCTCGGTGATCCGGCCGACCCGCGCGCTGACGACATCCCCGGTGACCTGACGCCCCAGTGGGGTCTGCACCTGCAGGATGTGAACCTGGTGATGGGCGACATCATCGAACTCGTCGGCTCGCAGTCGGTCGCCTGGACTGCGGCGCACTGACCGGCCCCCGATCGGGCGCGGCGTAAGAAGTTTTCTCCGAAATCTCACGGCGGTCATCGGAGGTGCCGATTCCCGGATGACGTGACGCGACCCAGCGTCCCCGTGACCCGGAGCCTCCCTTGCGTCGATTCCGCCATCTGTTCGCACTCATAGGTGCCACCGCCCTGATCGTCGCGGCGATGAGCGTCGCCTCGTCGCCGGTCCACGCATCGGTCGAGAGCCAGACCTTCGACGTGCCCGGCACGTACGACTTCGTCGTCCCTGTCGGCGTGACCTCGCTCACCGTGGACGCCTACGGAGCGTCGGGTGGCAGCGGCGACGGGTCCCCCGCCGTCGCCGGCGGTCTCGGTGGACGCACCACGGCGACGATCGCCGTCACCCCCGGTGAGACGCTGAAGGTCGTGGTCGGCGGCGCCGGCCAGAGCTGGGCCGGCAGCGAGACGGCCCTCGGCGGTTCGAACGGCGGCGGTGACGCCGGCTACACCTTCGCCGGCGGTGGCGGTGGTGCGTCCGACGTGCGCCAGGGCGGATCCGGTCTGGCCAACCGCGTCGTCGTCGCCGGTGGCGGCGGTGGCGGCGGTGGTGGCGGCCACTGCGACGGCTTCGGCACGGGCGGTGACGGCGGCGGTGACGACCCCACCGAGGGCGACGCGCCGCACGACTCCACCGGCGGTGCTCCGGGTTCGGCCAGCAGCGGTGGTGCAGGCGGCGACGGCGCGCTCGGCCTGACCAGCACCGGCAGCGACGGCACGGCTGGAGCCGGTGGCGTCGGTGGGTTCGTCCTCGAAGAAGAAGGTGGCGGTGGTGGCGGCGGCGGCTGGTACGGCGGCGGTGGCGGCGGCGTCGGCTACGCCGGTGGTGCCGGTGGCGGCGGTGGCTCGGCCTACGTCGTGGGCACTGCGACGGCCGTGTCCTACGAGAACGGTGTCCGGTCGGGCGCCGGCCAGGTCGTGCTGACCTGGGTCGCACCCGCCCCGACGACCACCACGACCGCGGCGCCCTCGACCACGACACCCCCCACCACGACGACTGCTCCGCCTGCGCCCGCCGGCCCCGTCGCTGCCTACGGCTCGACGCCGGGCCAGGGAGGGACCTCGATCACCGTCACCGCTGGTGGTGCGCTCCAGGTGAACAGCAGCGGCTGGCAGCCGGGTTCGACGGTGACCGCCACGATGTTCTCGACGCCGGTTCGCCTGGGTCAGGTCCAGGCCGCCGCGGACGGCTCGTTCGTCACCCAGTTCACCGTGCCCGCCTCGGCGGCGAACGGTTCGCACCGCCTGGAGCTCACCGGCATCGGCGCCGACGGGCAGCCCGCGGTGGTGAACCTGGCCATCACGGTGACCGGCGGAACGCGAGCAGCGGCCGCGCTCGCCTTCGTCTGCTGACCTGACATCACCGCGGGCATCGCGGTGGTCACCCCTCGGGGTGACC
>JAEWED010000130.1 GCA_023389745.1 Actinomycetes bacterium | reverse complement strand
GGATCGCCCTTCTTCTGAGGGATCCGGACGGGCGCGATCTCGGCGGCGAAGTCGCCGGCCTTCTGCGCGACGGCGGCCTTCTGGTGCGAGGCGAGCGCGAACGCGTCCTGCTCCTCGCGTCCGATCTTCCACTTCTCGGCGACGTTCTCGGCCGTCTCGCCCATCGAGTGGAGCGGGAAGCGCTCGGCCATGCGCGGGTTCTCGAAGCGCCAGCCGAGGCTCGTGTCGAAGACCTTCGGCGCGCTCCGCGGGAACGGCTCTTCGCCCTTTCCGAAGACGAACGGCGCGCGCGTCATGCTCTCGACGCCGCCGGCGATGACGCACTCGGCGTCGCCCGTCGCGATCCGTCGGACCGCATCGCACACGGCCTCGAGGCCGGAGCCGCAGAGGCGGTTGACCGTCACGGCGGGGACCTCGTACGGGAGGCCCGCGAGGAGCACGGCCATGCGGGCGACGTTGCGGTTGTCCTCGCCGGCCTGGTTCGTCGCGCCGAAGACGACGTGGTCGACGCGCGGCAGGAGCGACGGCACGCGCTCGCCGAGCGACGTGATCATGTGCGCAGCGAGGTCGTCCGCGCGCACGCTCGAGAGCGCGCCACGGTGCTTGCCGATGGGGGAACGGACTCCGGCGACGAGGTAGGCGGGACGCATCGGGGGCGAAGCCTAGTACCGCGCGGCGCGCCTGCCCACGAAGAGTTGAGCTTTGGGGTATTGCGTGCACCGCCCGGCCGGTGTGCCGCACGATCTCGAGAGCTCGATCGCGGCTCGTTCGCGCGGAAGATCTCGAGCGTCGAGGCAGCTCATGCCGACGTCTCCCATCGGAAGACGATGTATTCGCGTGCCGTTTCGATGAGGACGCTGGAGTACCACCACTCGATCGTCATCAGCTGAGCGGCTACGAAGGTCGAGCGGAGGTCGAAGACGAACGAACTCCGCAGGCCGTGCAGGCGCAGCTCGATCGCGGTCAGCGCAGCATCCTTCGAGAGCGGCTCGGTCCGAGCCGGCACAGCGAGTCTCACACTCGCTTCTGCCGCTTTCCAGAAGGCGAGCACGTCGACGTAGGACAGCTTTGCACCGCGGACGATGGCGATGCTCTGCTCGCTGCTCGGAGCCTCGAAGTCATCGGGCTCGAACCGTCTGATCTCGCTCGGCGTGGGGCCCGGTTCGACGTCGCGCGAGAGCTCTTCGAGAGAGAGCAGCACCTCACCATCCCATCACACCCTCGCGCGTCTGGGGTACGCGCGCCCGCTCAGCGTCGTCCGTCGCGCACGTCAACGCACGCGTCGCGGCGGCGGAGCAGCGGGAGGAGGCGCCGGGTGGATCCTGACCGGCCGCTCGACGAACGTCGGACCGAAGCGCATGCCGAAGAACGCGCCGCCTCGCGTGTAATACGGATCGTAGTAGTACGGCGGGCCCCAGCCGTACCAACCGTGGTGATATGGGGTCGAGCGATAGACCGGCGTGACCTCGAGCCGCTCGAACGGCGTACGCTGGGTGACCAGCTGACTCCCCGCACGCACGGTCCAGATCGTGTCGAACGCGGGCAGCTCCGACGCTCTCTGCATCGACGGGGGCAGCGGGAAGAAGAGGTCGACGGACCTCTGCGAGCCCGGCGGGACCTCGACCATCGGGGGCGCCCCGTCGTCGCTCCGCGCGTAGGCGGGCCGGCTCTCGCCGCTGCCCGGCAGAGCGACGCGCTGCTCGCGGGTATCGACGGTCCAGGTCGCATCGGAGTCGTTGGCCACGACCATCCGCACGTGGAGCGAACGGACGTCGTCACCCTTTCCGTCGACCGGCGTGAGCTCCGCGAACCCGAACGTCGCGACGCGCACGTCCCCTCGCGGCGCCTCGGGCGGGATGCGATGATGCGCGGCCGGCCTCCCGGCGATGACGGCGCTCGAGCTCATCGCAGGGCGGTAGATGAAGCTCCGCGACTCGCACGCTCCGGCTGCGATGGCCAGCATCGACGCGAGGATCAAGGGAAGGCGCCCCATGTACCCCCGGGGATCGAGGAGCGGTGCTCTCGGTCGTGACATGCCTCTCTGCGTTGCAAACGTCGTGCGATCGGCCCGGCGTATGCGGCTCGGATTGCGGCCGCGCGTGGTCCGTGCATCCTCCGGAGGCATGAACGGACCGCCATCGCACGAGCACGACGATGCCCGGCCGGGATCGGACCCCGAGCGTCACGTCCGTCTTCACGTGCATGTCGCGCTCGCGAGCATCTTCCTGACGTTCGTCGCGCCGTTCGTCTCGTGGACGCTCTGGATCTTCGACCGGCGCTTGCCGGGGCGGACGTGGAAACGGCGGCTGCTCGCGCTCGCGATCGTCGACACGGTGCTCGTCCTCGGGCTCGGCCTCTCCGCGGCGCTGGGCTTCGACCTCGACAGAGGGAAAGAGGCGAGGATCGGCGTTGTCCTCGAGTCACGTGACGTCACCCGGGAACGTACGAGCGAAGGCCGACCGGCGGGTGCGGTGGTCGCCGGCGTCTTGCCGGACAGCCCAGCGGCGGCCGCAGGGCTCGAGCCCGGCGACAGGATCACAGCCGTCGACGGGGTGCCGGTCGAGGGGAGCGGCGATCTGATCGCGACGATCGCGAAGACGGAGCGCGGAGGACGGCGACGCCTCGAGATCGTGCGCGGAGGAGAGCCGAGCGAGCGTGTCGTCGTCCCCACGACGAAGCGGCTCGCGCCTGCGCGTACGCCGAGCACGCTCTTCGAGCCGATCGAGATCGAGCAGGAGCTCGGCCGCACGACCGGGCGCAGCTGGGCGCTCGGTGCAGGCATGCTCGAGCTGGCGCTCGTCGGCGGCCTCGCGATCGCCGCGCGCCGCCGGCGTGCACGCGCGGGGCCTGCGCTCGCGGTCGTCTCGGGCCTCCTGGCACTGACGCTGGTGAGCAGCGTCGTGCTCTACGTGTTCAAGACGACGATGGGGCTGTCCCTCGGCGCGATCCTCGTCTCGATCCTCTCCGGCAGCGTCGCGCTCCTGGTGGT
>JAEWED010000068.1 GCA_023389745.1 Actinomycetes bacterium | reverse complement strand
GTACTTCGCCAGCCCCTGACGGATGGCCGGGTCGTTGATCCGGCCGTTCTCGGTGGCCTTCTCGACCATCAGGCGGTGCTCCTCGGCGAAGCGCCGGAAGCCGGTGGTCGCCGACATGCCGCGCTCGAAGCCCAGCGTGTCGTTCGCCACCTTCCAGCCGTTGTTCAACCCGCCGACGACGTTGTCCTTCGGGCAGCGGGCGTCGGTGAAGAACACCTCGTTGAACTCGTCGGTGCCGTCGGGCTGGACGATGCCACGCACCTCGATGCCCGGCTGGTTCATCGGCACGAGCAGGTACGAGATGCCCGCCTGCTTCTTCACGTCCGGATCGGTGCGGGCGAGCACGAAGCAGTAGTCGGCGAACTGGGCCTGGGTGGTCCAGACCTTCTGGCCGTTGATGACCCACTCGTCGCCGTCGAGCACCGCCGTGGTCTTGAGCGACGCCAGGTCGGAACCGGAGTCCGGCTCGGAGAAGCCCTGGCACCAGCGCATCGAGCCGTCGAGGATCTTCGGCAGGAAGTACTTCTTCTGCTCCTCGGTGCCGTTCATGAGGATCGTCGGGCCGACGAGGGTGTCACCGAAGAAGTCGGCGCGCATGGGCGCCTTGGCCTTCGCGAACTCCTCGGCCAGCACGACGCCCTGCATCGTGGAGAGGCCCTTGCCGCCGTACTCCTCGGGCCAGGTGGCGCAGATCCAACCGCCGTCGAAGAGCTTCTTGGTCCACTCCTCGTTCCAGGCGGCCTTCTCCTCCTGGGTCATCGAGAAGCCCTCGTCGAACCACCCGTCGGGCAGGTTCTCCTCGAGCCAGGCACGGATCTCGATGCGGAACTCTTCGGCGTCGGCGGGGTAGCTCAGGTCCATGCCGACAATCTTGACCGATCGGTCAAGTGTCGGCCAGTCAGTGCGAGGCCGCTCCGTGACCCCACCCGCCGGCCGCACGGGTAGATTCCGGGCATGTCACTCGCCGAGGCTCTCGAGGAGACCGCATCGACCCGCTGGACGAACCAGTGGAAGGAGTTGAAGGCCGAGGTCATCGACACGAGCCTCTGCACCGGCTGCGCCGGCTGCGTGATCTCGTGCCCCCACGACGTGATCGGCTACGACCACGAGCAGGGCGGCTACAAGCCGTTCCACCTCGAGGACGAGCTCGGCCCCGACGACTGCATCCACGGCGAGAAGGGCTGCACCAGCTGCACCCGGGCGTGTCCCCGGTTCCGTCTGTGGGAGGGCCAGGCCGACACCCACCTGTTCGCCCGCACCCGTGAAGAGGACGAGGTCGCCGGCATCTTCTCCGACATCCTGTTGACGCGTGCGTCGGACGACATGGTGCACCGCACCGGCCAGGACGGCGGGCTGGTCTCGGCGATCCTGATCTGGGCGATGGAGAACGACTACATCGACGCGTCGCTCGTGTCGTTCATCGACGGCGAGAAGGGCTCGTGGAAGGCCCGCCCGGGGGTCGCGGCCACCAAGGAGCAGGTGCTCGAGTCGGCCGGCAGCCGCTACACGTACTCGGCGAACACCCTGGCGCTGGACGAGGCGCTCGAGGCCGGGCACAGCCGGCTCGCGCTGGTCGGCATGAGCTGCCAGTCGTCGGTGCCGCCGGTCATGTGGTCACGCAAGATCGGCAAGGTGTCGAAGCCGATCGTGTTCAACCTGGGCCTGCTGTGCTCCAAGACCTTCGACGACGCGATCTTCGAGGAGCTGTTCCGGGCGAAGTACGGCCTGGAGCGCGAGAACATCGTCAAGATGAACATCAAGGGCGTGTTCCAGCTCTGGATGGACAACGGCGACTATCACGAGATCAACCTCAAGGAGTGCCACGCCTGGACCCGTGAGGGCTGCACGCACTGCCCCGACTTCGCGGCCGAGCACGCCGACATCTCGTGTGGCGGCATCGGCGAGAACGCTGACTGGACCCTGACGATCGTGCGCACCGAGCTCGGCCGCGAGATCATCACGCGAATGATCGCGGACGGCTCGATCGAGTCCCGGCCCGGCGACTCCGACCCGGGCGCGATCGCGCTGATGCGCAAGCTGGCCGAGAAGTCCCGGTCCCGTTGGCCCGACAGCGCCGAGCCGAGCGTCCGCGTCGGGCTGCCCGCGCCGAAGCGCAAGGCCTAGGGCCCGCGGGTCAGGAGCCCGGACGGGCCCGGCCAGCGACCCGGACTGCGGGTCCGGTCGCCGGAAGGCCTCAGTCCGCTGAAGTGCTCAGTCGAAGGCGGCGTCGTCCTCGGCGCACTTCTTGCGCACCGAGTCGATGTTCTTCGGGATCTCGAGCTCGCCCGGCTCCGCGTCGGCCTGGGCCTTCTCGAAGTCCTTCATCTCGGAGAAGTTCACGGTCTCCTTGAGCCCACGGAACACGCAGGTGCAGAAGTCCGCGTTCTCGAGCTTCACGTCGACGTACTTGCCGTCGGTCGGCATCACCCCGGTGCAGCCGAACATGAAGTTGCCGTAGTAGCCCTCGCCCTCGCTGTTGACGTTGCCGTACTCGTCCGGCTCCGGGGTCTGGCCGGTGCAGCCGAGCAGCGGCACGGCGAACGCGACGACCAGGAGGACAGCTCGCAGGGATCGGGGGACGGACCGCATCGGACTCCTCGGAAGGGGGTGGGCGCTGCCCGACGCTAGTCCGCGCGCCCCGCGGGCACAGAACCGCGCCCCGCGGCGCGCTGAGGCGACCGACAGCGCCCCTGCGGGCCCGTCAGGCTCCCCGGGTCAGCGCAGGCCGCCCCCGTCGGCAGACCGTCTCAGGGCAGGCCGAATCAGAGCAGGCGGGTCAGGGCGCGGCGGTCGACGGGATGGTGCGGGTGCTGATCCGGTCGGCCGACGACTGTGCCGTGCTCTCGGCGCCGTCCTGCAGCAGCTGCAGCGACGCGATCGTCGTGATCGCCAGCAGTGCCACCAGCAGGGCGTATTCGACCAACGTCGCTCCGCGCTGGCCCCTCGATCCGCGCTGGCCCCTCGATCGGTGTGGGGACCTCGCTCGGCGCTGCGGTGCGGCACCGGCCGGATCCCGCTCGGAACGCTCGGTCGACAGGGGCATCACTGGATGATCGACCTGCGAACGACACCACCGCATGGGCCGTTCGGCCCATTTCGGGCCGTTCGGCCCATCTTCGAGGCGACAGGGCCCCCGTGACGTCGTTCACGCCGCCGTAACGAGGCAGGAACGGCCGATTCACAGCACGGGTGTAGCTGAGAGGGCGTGTTCACGGGTCGGTCATCTACATCGGGGCTCTACGACGAGTTGGTCGATGCGCAGGGCGTCGCCCGACCTGCCGCCGCGGCGATCGTCGAGGCGCTGGAGCGGCTGGGCCCCGAGGAGCTCGCGGCACGCCAGCGGGCGGCCGGCGTCGAGATCGACGCCGCCGGTGTCACCTTCACCGTGTACAGCGACGGCGTCGGCATCGACCGGTCCTGGCCCTTCGACGTGGTTCCCCGGGTCATCGCCCGCAGCGAGTGGGACCGGATCGAGACCGGGCTGCTGCAGCGTCTGACCGCGCTGAACCACTTCATCGCGGATGTCTACGGCGAGCAACGCATCGTCGATGCCGGGCTGGTGCCCGCCGAGATCGTGCTCGGCTCGCGGGACTTCCGCCCCGAGTGCGTCGGGGTGCGGCCCGCGCACGACGTGTGGGCCCACATCTGCGGCAGCGACCTGGTCCGTGACGCGGACGGCACGATGTACGTGCTCGAGGACAACCTGCGGGTGCCCTCCGGTGTGTCGTACGTGCTCGAGAACCGGGCGACCACCAAGCGCGTCTTCAGCGAGCTGTTCGCCAACCAGAGCATCCTGCCCGTCGACGCCTACCCGGAGCGCTTGCGGCGCATCCTCGCCTCGCTGTGCCCGCACCGCGACGACCCCGTGATCGCGGTGCTGACCCCGGGCATCTACAACTCGGCCTACTTCGAGCACTCGTTCCTGGCCCGGGCGATGGGCATCCCGCTCGTCGAGGGGCGCGACATGTACGTCGACGACCGTGACCGGGTGATGCTGCGCACCGTCGAGGGACCGGTGCAGGTCGACGTCATCTACCGGCGTGTCGACGACCTGTTCCTCGACCCGGAGGTCTTCCGGGCGGACTCGACGCTGGGCACCCCCGGCCTGATGCGGGCGTGGCGGGCCGGCAACGTGGCGCTGGCGAACGCACCCGGCACCGGTGTCGCCGACGACAAGGTCGTCTACTGCTACGTGCCGGACATGATCCGGTACTACCTGGACGAGGAACCGCTGCTCGCGAACGTCCCGACCTACCGCTGCGGCCGCGACGAGGACCGCTCGCACGTGCTCGACCACCTGGCCGAGCTGGTCGTGAAGCCGGCCAACGAGTCCGGCGGCTACGGCATCGTCATCGGACCTGCCGCCACCGCCGAGGAGCTCGAGCAGTGCGCGGCGGCGATCACCGCCGACCCGGACAACTACGTCGCGCAGCCGGTCGTTCGCCTCTCGACGGTCCCGACGCTGTGCGACGGCGGGCTCGAGCCGCGACACGTCGACCTGCGCCCGTTCACGCTGCTCGGCGGCGAGTCCTACGTCACCTGCGGCGGCCTCACCCGCGTCGCCCGGGACGCCGGCTCGCTGGTCGTGAACTCGTCGCAGGGCGGCGGCTCCAAGGACACCTGGATCGTCGACACGACCGCCGCACCAGCGACACCGGCTCCGGCCGCGATCGACCTGACCGAGTCCTGACTGACCGACCGACCTGATCACCACAGCCACCCAGACCGCAACAGCCCAGACCGCAACAACCCAGACCACCGCCACCCAGGACTGCAACAACCCGGACCGCACCCATCCCGGACTGCAGAGAGAGGAAGAGCACCATGCTCCTGTCACGAACCGCCGAGGACCTGTACTGGCTCGGACGCCACATCGAGCGCACCGAGTCGTTGGCGCGCATCGTGGGCGAGCACACCGAGCTGCTCGTCGACCTGCCCGTCGACGTCGAGTCGGACTGGGGAGCACTGCTCGCGATCACCGGATCGACCGCACCGTTCGCGGCGCGCTACGACCGTGTCGGCGAGGACGCGGTGGTCACGTTCCTGCTCGCGGACGTCGGCAACCCGGGCTCGCTCGTGCGGTCCGTGAACTCCGCCCGCGAGAGCCTGCGCGTGACACGCCAGCTCGTCCCACGCTCGGCGTGGGAGTGCCTCAACGAGCTGCACCGCACCGCGACCGACCACGCCGCGGCGTGCACGTCGCGGTCGCGGCGCACCGCGGTGGTCAACGCGGTGATCGGCGCCTGCCAGCAGTTCTCCGGAGTGCTCGACGGCTCGATGAACCGCGACCACGCCTACCGGTTCTGGGAGCTGGGCCGCCTGGTCGAGCGCGCCGACATGACGACGCGAGTGCTCGACGTGCGCGCCGGCACGCTGATGGGGCACGAGGCCCCGCCCGCGTACCCGCCCGCGGACCGCAGTCCGTACGAGGACGTTCGCTGGCTGGGGGTGCTCCGCTGCGTGGCGGGCCAGCACATGTACCAGCGCTCGGCGAGCACGTCGGTCGAGGGCGACGGCGTCGTCTCGTTCCTGCTCGGCGACGAGGACTTCCCCCGCTCCGTCGCGCACTGCGCGACCCGCATCGGTGCCCTGCTGGGCGACCTGCCCCGGCGGGCGGCGCCACTGCGGGCGACCGCCGCGCTGCACCAGCAGCTGGCCGACCGGCCGACGGGCCGACCCGACGCCGTCGGGCTGCACGCACACCTCGACGCCGTGCAGGTCGCGCTCGGCGAGCTGCACCACGCGGTCGACGACTCGTACTTCACCGTCGAGCACCTCGCCGCGGCCAACCTGCGCGAGCTGGCCTACGCCGCCGATCGCACCGCCCCGGCATGAGGGTTCGATGACCGTCAAGGTCGCGATCTCGCACCGGACGTCGTACACCTTCGACCGGTGGGTGCGGGCCAGCCCGCACGTCATCCGTCTCCGGCCGGCCCCGTACGCCCGCACGCCCGTGCTCGCCTACACCCAGACCGTCGAACCCGCGGACCACTTCGTCAACTGGCAGCAGGATCCGTTCGGCAACTACGCGGCGCGCATCGTGTTCCCCGAGCCGATCCGCCGGCTGCTGGTCGATGTCGAGCTGATCGCCGACATGACGCCGATCAACCCGTTCGACTACTTCCTCGAGCCCGACGCGGAGACGGTGCCGTTCACCTACGAGCGGGCGCTGCGCGCCGACCTGGCGCCGTACCTCGAGGTCACCGAACGGGGGAAGCTGCTCGAGAAGCTCGTGAGGTCGATCGGCACATCGCCGCAGCCGACCAACGACCTGCTCGTCGAGGTCAACCAGACCGTCGCCGGTCTCGTCGACTACGAGATCCGTCTCGAGCCCGGCGTGCAGAGCTCCGAGGAGACGCTGATCCGCCGCGCCGGGTCGTGCCGCGACAGCGCCTGGCTGCTCGTCCAGGTGTTCCGGCACCTGGGCTACGCGGCCAGGTTCGTCTCCGGGTACCTGGTGCAGCTCGTCGCCGACGAGCTGCCGCTCGAGGGTCCCAGCGGGCCGACCGCCGACTTCACCGATCTGCACGCCTGGGCCGAGGTGTACCTGCCCGGCGCCGGGTGGGTCGGTCTCGACGCGACGTCGGGGCTGTTCGCCGGTGAGGGCCACATCCCGCTCGCAGCGACGCCCCATCCCCGGGCAGCGGCGCCGATCACCGGCGCGACCGATCCGTGCGAGGTCGACTTCGAGTTCTCGAACACCGTCACCCGCGTCTCGGAGACCCCACGCTCGACGAAGCCCTACACCGACCGGCAGCGCCGCGAGATCATCGCGCTCGGCCACCGCGTCGACGCAGCGCTCGAGGCGGCCGACGTGCGGCTCACCGTCGGCGGCGAGCCGACGTTCGTGTCGATCGACGACCGCGAGGGGGGCGAGTGGACCTTCGACGCGGACGGACCCGTCAAGCGGCGCCTCGCCGAGGACCTGGTCTTCGCGCTGCGCGACCACTTCGCTCCGGACGGGTTGCTGCACGTCGGGCAGGGCAAGTGGTATCCGGGCGAACCGCTGCCCCGCTGGGCCAAGCGCGTGTACTGGCGGGCCGACGGCGTGCCGCTGTGGCGCCGCGACGATCTGATCGCCCGGGAGCACCCGGAGCCGCCCACCCGGCCCAAGGCGGCCAGGAGGTTCGCACGCCAGCTCGCGAAGCGGCTGCGCCTCGATCGAGACCTGGTGATCCCCGCCTACGAGGATCCGCTCTACCACCTGTGGCAGGAGTCGACGATCCCGCCCGACGTCGACCCCGCGGATCTCGATCCGGAGCGTGCCGACCTCGACGACATCGGACACCGGGCGCAGCTCGCCGCGGTCCTCGAACGTGGGCTCGGCACGCCCGCCGGCCACGTCCTGCCGCTGACCTACGCCGTCGGCGGCTGGGTGAGCAGCACCTGGGCGTTCCGACGCGGCCGGCTGTTCCTCTCCCCCGGTTCCTCGGCGGTCGGCCTGCGCCTGCCGTTGGACCGCCTGCCGGCGCACGAACGGGTGGTCGAGGCCCTTGCGGCCCCCGACCCGTTCGTCGACGGTGCCCCGCTGCCCGACACGCCGGCGCGGCCGTCCGCGTCCGTCGCTGCCGACGCCATGGTCACCACGGCGGTCTGCACCGAGGTCCGCGGCGGCGTGCTGCACGTGTTCCTGCCGCCGATCGAGCACCTGGGCGCCTACCTGGAGCTGGTCGCCGCGGTCGAGGCGACCGCGGCGAAGCTCGAGGTGCCGGTTCGCATCGAGGGCTACGAGCCGCCCGCGGATCCACGACTGGTGAGCTTCGCGGTCACTCCGGACCCCGGTGTGATCGAGGTCAACATCCAACCGGTCGCCTCGTGGCCCGAGGCGGTCTCGACCACCACCGAGCTGTACCGCATCGCCCGGGAGTGCCGACTCACCGCCGAGAAGTTCGATCTCGACGGGCACCACACCGGCACCGGCGGCGGCAACCACATCACCCTGGGTGCCGCGACACCCGCCGACAGCCCGCTGCTGCGACGACCCGACCTGCTGCAGAGCCTGGTCACGTACTGGCAGCACCACCCCGGCCTGTCGTACCTGTTCTCGGGGCAGTTCATCGGTCCGACGTCGCAGTCCCCACGCGTCGACGAGGCCCGGGCGGACACCCTCGACGAGCTCGAGATCGCGTTCGAGCAGCTCGAGGCGTTCGGCGCCGCCGCGGTCGACGTCGACGGTGACGGCGGCCGGGCCGCGCCCTGGACCGTCGACCGGCTGCTGAGGAACCTGCTCGCGGACCTGACGGGCAACACGCACCGCGCCGAGTTCTGCATCGACAAGCTCTACCCGCCGCAGCCCGCGACGCGACGACTCGGCCTGCTCGAGCTGCGCGGCTTCGAGATGCCACCCCACCCGGAGATGAGCCTGGTGCAGCAGCTGCTGCTGCGTGCCCTGGTCGCACGGTTCTGGCGGACCCCGTACCGCGGTCCGCTGGTGCGCTGGGGCACCCGGCTGCACGACCAGTTCCTGTTGCCGCACTTCGTCATGGCCGACATCGCCGAGGTCTGCGCCGAGCTCGCCGATGCGGGCTTCGAACTGCCCGTCGAGTGGTTCGACCCGTTCCTCGAGTTCCGGTTCCCTCGCATCGGTTCGGTCGACCTCGACGGCGTCACGATGGAGCTGCGACGCGGCCTCGAGCCGTGGAACGTGCTCGGCGAGGAGATGACCGCACAGGGCTCGTCACGCTCGGTCGACGCCTCACTCGAACGCATCCAGGTCGAGCTCGTCGGCGCCGTCGAGGGCCGCCACGTCGTGACCTGCAACGGCGAGGTCGTGCCGACGCGGCCCGCCGGAGCCGGTGGCCGCCTGGTGGGTGGGGTCCGCTACAAGGCGTGGAACCCGCCGTTCTCGCTGCACCCGACGATCCCGGTGTCGAGCCCGCTCGTGCTCGACCTGGTCGACACCTGGACGGGACGCAGCATGGGCGGTTGCCGCTACCACGTCACCCACCCCGGTGGCCGCAGCTACGACACCTTCCCCGTGAACGCCAACGAGGCCGCGGGGCGCCGTGGCAACCGGTTCTGGGAGTTCGGTCACACGCCCAGCGCCACCGACGCGCTGCGGTCCGATCCCGTCGGCCAGGCCGCACCAGGACAGGTCGCAACAGGACAGGTTGCAGCAGCCCAGGCCGCAGGCGACGCGATGCCCGACGGCGGTCGGCACGGGTCGACCTTCCAACCGCTGGGCTCGTCGACCGCTCCGAGGTCGCGGGGGACCCGCCCGCCGGCGAGCCGTGCCGAGGGCTACACGCTCGACCTGCGACGAGCGCCCTAGGGTCGCGCCCGACATGAGCCTGTTCGAGCTCGGCCCCGCGCCGTACTACTCCCCTCCCGCGGGTCGACACGACGAGATGTTCGACCCGAGCGGCGCCGTGCGCCCGGTCTGGCAACGGGTGCACGAGGCGCTGCTCGACACCGGCGAGGAGTCGCGGCGCCGCGACCTCCACCGGATCCAGCGCAAGCTGCACAGCCACGGAGCGAGCTTCAGCGGACCCGACGGCACCAGCGACTGGTCGCTCGACCCGATCCCCATGGTCGTCGAGCGCTCCGAGTGGGCCACGCTCGGTCGGGCGCTGGTGCAGCGGGCGAAGGTGCTCGAGACGCTCCTGGCCGACGTGTTCGGCGAGCAGCGGCTGCTGCGGTCGGGGCTGCTGCCGATCGACGCGATCGTCAGCCATCGTGACTACCTGCGGCCGTGCATCGGTGTGCCGCCTGGCGGAGGACGACACCTCGTGCTGTACGCGGCCGACGTCACCCGCTCCGCGGGCGGCGGCTTCACGGTGGTCTCCGACCGCACGCAGGCCCCGTCGGGCGCGGGGTACGCGCTCGAGAACCGCGAGGTGCTCTCGGCCACCTACCCGGAGCTGCTGCGCGCCTCGGGGGCCGAACCGCTGGGTCCCTGGTTCTCGGCGGTCCGGGCGACGCTGGCCGAGCTGGCGCCGCCGGGCGTCGACGACCCCCGTGTGGTCATCCTGACGCCGGGCCCGATGAGCGAGACGTACTTCGAGCACGGCTTCCTGTCGCGCTCGCTCGGCTACACGCTCGTCGTGCCCGCCGATCTGACCGTCCGCGACGGCCACGTGTGGCTGAAGTCGGTGAGCGGTCTCGAACCGGTGCACGTCATCCTGCGCCGCCAGGACGCCGAGTGGTGCGACTCGCTCGAGCTGCGAGAGGACTCGCTGCTCGGTGTGCCGGGGCTGGTCGAGGCGGCCAGGCGCCGCAACGTGAGCATCGTCAACCCGCTGGGCTCCGGCCTCGCGGAGAACCCGGCGCTGCTGCCGTACCTCGGCGACCTGACGCGGGTGCTGCTCGACGAGGAGCCGCTCATCGAGGCCGCGCCGACGTGGTGGTGCGGGGAGCCAGCGGGCCGCTCGCACGTGCTGGCGAACCTGGAGCGGCTCGTGGTGAAGCCGATCGATCGCAGCTCCGACGAGCGCAACGTGTTCTGCCGCGACCTCGACGAGGCCGGCAGGGACGAGCTGCGGCGCCGCATCCAGGCACGACCGCACCTGTACGTCGGTCAGGAGGAGCTCGAGCTCTCGACGGCTCCCGCGCTCGACGACGGCGCGATCGTCGCCCACCACGCCGTGCTCCGGTCGTTCCTGGTCGCCGACTCCGACGGGTTCAGCTGGATGGACGGCGGGTTGACGCGCACGTCCGCAGCGCCGAGAGCGATCTCGGTGTCCGCCGGTGCGGAGAGCAAGGACACCTGGATCGTGGCCGTCCCGACCGAGCACTCGTGGTCGTCGCGACGGGCGGTCCGCCTGCCGCAGGTCGACCTGCGCGACTCCTTGGCGAGCAGCGCGGCAGAGTCCATGTACTGGATCGGACGGAACCTGGAGCGCGCCGAGAGCGTCGTGCGGCTGGTCCGGGCGATCGAACGCACCCTGGTGCTCTGGCCCGAGCTGCGCGACGAGTCCGGGGGTGCCTGGCCGGCGACGATGGACGCCACGCTCGAGGCGATCACCGACGTGCCGCTGCACGACGACGGCTCCCGATCCGGCGCCGCGCTCCTGACCGACGCGCTGGTCGACGGTCGGCGGGCCAGGAGCCTGGTCACCTCGTTGCGCTACCTGGTCCGCGGCGGACGCTCGGTGAGCGAGCTGTTCTCGACCGACTCGTGGCAGATGCTCAGCGAGCTCGAGGTCTCGAGCCTCCGGCTCGAGGGCTCCACCGCGCAACCGGTCGACGCCGAGCTGGCGCGCGACATCGCCGAGGCGACGCTCGCGCCGCTCACCGCCCTGTCGGGCCTCTTCGGCGAGTCGATGGTGCGCGACCCGGGCTGGAGGTTCCTCGACCTCGGCCGCCGGATCGAACGATCGCTGCTGCTCGGCCAGATCCTCCGGGCCGCGTTGACCCGGCGGCCGCCGGACCCGATCGCCGCGCCGCTGCACGAGACGCTGCTCGCCGCCTGGGAGTGCCTGGCGGTCTACCGGCGCCGCCACCGCTCCGACGTCGACCCCGCCACGATGTACGCCCTGTTGCTCACCGATCGGGACAGCCCCCGCTCGATGCGCTACCAGGCGGACCGGATGGCCGAGGACCTCGCCGGACTGCCGTCGGTCCCCTCGGACCCCGACGGGTTGACCGACCGCGTGGCCTCGCTGCTCGGGCGCCTCGATCGTCTCGACGTCGCGACGCTCACCCAGGTCGACCACACCGACGAGCACGTCGCGCTGTGCGCCGAGCTGGACGGGCTCGACGAGTTGCTGGGCGAGATCGCGGACCTGACCGAGCTCGGCTACTTCGCCCAGGTCGGCGTGAGCACGCTGACCGGCGCCTCGAACTGGGAACCGGTCCAGTGAGATTCCAGGTCGTGCACACCACCCGGTACCGGTACGCGACACCGGTGAGCCTCTGCTACAACCAGCTGCACCTCCGACCCCGGGCGACGCCGCACCAGCGCGTCGTGCGCTCCGAGATCGTCGTCGACCCGAGGCCGCACGACCGCTCCGACCGGACCGACGTGCACGGCAACGACGTCTCGTACCTGTCGATCGAGGGCCCGCACGAGTCGCTCACCCTGACCTCGACCTGCGAGCTGGAGCTCCTCCCCTACGACATCAGCCCCGCGGCGCAGCGGTCCTGGGAGGAGACCCGTGACGCCGTGGTCGACCCCACCCCTGCCCGGGAGTTCCTGCTCGAGAGCCCTCACGTGCCGATGCTCGACGAGGTCGAGGCGTACGCCCGGCCCTCGTTCACGCCGGGACGTCGCCTCATCGACGCGGTGGGCGACCTGACGTCACGGATCCACCGGGACTTCGTGTTCGATCCGGGTGTCACGACCGTGTCGACCCCGCTGGTCGAGGTCATGGCCCACCGACGCGGCGTGTGCCAGGACTTCGCGCACCTCGCGGTGGGAGCGCTGCGTTCGGTCGGGCTCGCGGCGCGCTACGTCAGCGGCTACATCGAGACGCTGCCGCCCCCCGGCCAGGAGAAGCTGATCGGCGCCGACGCGTCGCACGCGTGGTGCTCGGTCCGGCTCACCGACGGCACCTGGCTCGACCTGGATCCGACCAACGACGTCGTCGGTCCCGAGCACCACCTGACGGTGGCGTGGGGCCGCGACTACTCCGACGTGGTGCCGGTCAAGGGTGTCGTCATGTCGACCGGGATCGGCATGCAGCTCGGCGTCGAAGTCGACGTCCGTCGGCTCCCGGACTGACGGACTCCCGGCCTGACGGACTCCCGGACTGGCGGACTGGCGGACTGGCGGACTGACGGACGTCGCCGGCCTGCTCAGACCTTCAGGTAGCGGCCCACGGCGATGCCCGAGCCGATGGCGCCGGTCAGCGCGCCGACGACCAGGACGAGCACGATCGAGGTCCACAGGTCGCCGCCGGTCCACTTGATCTGGTTGAGCAGCTCGAAGCTCACCTGGTTCACGAACTCACGCTTCCAGAGCGCGTCGAAGCCCCAGGTCAGCCCTGCCGCGGCGACCGCACCGGCGACGCCCTGCACCATGCCCTCGACCATGAAGGGCAATCGGATGAACCAGTTGCTCGCGCCGACGAGGCGCATCACCTCGATCTCACGGCGTCGTGCGAACACCGCCGTGCGGATCGTGTTGAAGATCAGCAGGACCGACACGAAGATCAGCGCCACACCGAAGATGCGCACCCACGAGTTGAGGGTCGTCAGCGACTTCTGGACCTGTCGGGCGTACTCCGCCGCGTACTCGACGCGCAGCACGCCGGCGAGGTCCTCGAACTCCTTGCCGACCGACGACACCACGTCGGCGTCGGTGCTGGTCGGCTTCACCCGGAAGCTCTGGGGTAGGTCCTCGGCCTCGATCGCGTCGACGAAGTCGGGCTGGTCCTCGAAGAGGCGCTGGAACTCCGCGTAGGTGGCCTCGCGGTCGAGGAAGTCGACGGTGTCGACCTGCGGGTTCTCGTCGAGGCTCCTCGCGACGCTGTCGATCTGCTCGTCGGTCGCCGTCGGGTTCATGTAGACGAACAGCTGCACGTCCTGGCTCAGCCCACGGAAGCTCTGGTTGATGCCGGTGCCGATCAGGAAGCTCACGGCGACGAAGGCGAGCGCGATCGCCACGGTGAGCAGCGATGCGATGGTCAGCGTCAGGTTCCTGACGAGGTTGGAACCGGTCTCCTTCAGTACGTAGTCGAGACGTACAGCCACGATGTCCTCATTCGTTCGATCTCGTGCGCGGCGACGCCGGCGCTCATTCGTACACGCCCCGGGCCTGGTCCCTGACGATCCGGCCGCGGTCGAGCTCGATCACCCGGCGACGCATGGTGTCGACGATGCCGCGGTCGTGCGTGGCCATCACCACGGTGGTGCCCGTGCGGTTGATGCGGTCGAGCAGCTTCATGATGCCGACCGAGGTGGCGGGGTCGAGGTTGCCGGTGGGCTCGTCGGCCAGGAGGATCAGCGGGCGGTTGACGAACGCCCGGG
This sequence comes from Actinomycetes bacterium, assembly GCA_023389745.1. Lineage (GTDB taxonomy): Bacteria > Actinomycetota > Acidimicrobiia > Acidimicrobiales > Microtrichaceae > JAFAFN01. The sequence goes on along the minus strand of JAEWED010000068.1, from coordinate 3,799 downwards.
CGATCGAAACGCGCTGCTGCTCACCGCCGGAGAGCTCGTTGGGCATGTTCGACCCCTTGCGGCCGAGGCCGACCAGCTCGAGGATCTGCGGGACCGCTTCCTTGATCGCGGAGCGCGGCCGGCCGATGGCCTCGAGCGCGAACGCGACGTTCTCGGAGACGGTCTTGTTCGGCAGGAGCTTGAAGTCCTGGTAGACGCTGCCGATGTTCCGGCGCAGGTACGGGACCTTGTAGCCGGGCAGCGCGCCGATGTCCTTGCCGGCGACGTAGATCTTCCCCTTCTCGGGGATCTCCTCGCGGTTGAGCAGGCGCAGGAAGGTCGACTTCCCGGAGCCGGACGGACCGACGAGGAAGAGGAACTCACCCTTGTCGATGTCGACCGACGCATCCCGCAGGGCCATGTGCTCGCCCTTGTAGATCTTCGAGACGTTCTCGAGCTTGATCACGGTGTCCTGACCATGAGTCGTCCGGTGTCGGGACCGTCAGGGTCCACACCGGTGGCGGTGTTACAAACAGGTGACAGTACCCCGGGCGACGGGGTCGGGTGGCGACCCCCGGACGAGTTGTCGGGGAAGGCGCTCAGGAAGCCCGCTGCCAGCGCAGATAGGCCTCCATGAGCCCGTCCAGCTCGCCGTCGAGGACGGCCTCGGGGTTCGACAGCTCGAGCCCCGAACGGAGGTCCTTGACCTGCTGGTACGGCTGCAACACGTAGTTGCGGTCCTGGCTGCCGAAGTTCACCGAGGACTGGTCCCCGGTGATCTCGTTGATCTGGTCCTGACGCTTCGCACGCTCGAGCTCGAGCAGCTTGGCCTTCAGGGTCTTCATCGCCCGGTCCTTGTTCTGGTGCTGGGACCGTTCGTTCTGGCACGACGTCACCACACCCGTGGGCAGGTGGGTGATGCGGACCGCGGAGTCGGTCACGTTGACGTGCTGACCGCCCGCACCCGAGGACCGGTACACGTCGATGCGCAGGTCCTTGTCGTCGATCTCGATCTCGGCGTCGACGTCCTCGATCACCGGCGTCACCTTGACCGAGGCGAAGCTCGTCTGTCGCCGGGCGTTGTTGTCGAACGGCGAGATGCGCACCAGGCGGTGCACGCCGTGCTCGGCACGCAGGAGCCCGTACGCGTTGCGGCCCTTGACCACGAACGTCGCCGACGAGATGCCCGCCTCGCCGCCGTCGTTGACCGACTCGAGGTCGACGTCGAAGCCACGACGCTCGGCCCAGCGCAGGTACATGCGCAGCAGCATCTCGGCCCAGTCCTGGGCGTCGACGCCACCGGCACCGGAGTTCACGTCGACGATCGCGTCGCGCTCGTCGTACTCGCCGGTGAACAGCGCACGCAGCTCGAGCGCACCGAACTCGCGGCCGAGGGCGTCGACCTCTTTCTCGATCTCGGGCTCGAGGCTCTCGTCGCCCTCTTCGCGGGCCAGCTCGTGCAGCGTCTCGAGGTCGTCGACGCGGGCCTCGAGGCCGTCGAAGAGCTCAAGGTCGTCGGTCATCTCGGCGAACTCACGCTGCAGCTTCTGCGCGGCCTCGGGATCGTCCCAGAGGTCGGGGCGGCCCAGCTCGGTCTCGAGCTGCGGCTGGCGTGCCCGGAGCTCCCCGATCTTGAGGTAGCCCCGGGTCTCGTCGAGCCTGTTGCGAAGTGCGTTGATCTGTGTGGAGAAGTCCTGCATCTCAGGCGCCGTGACAGGCCTTGTACTTCTTGCCGCTGCCACAGGGGCACGGGGCGTTGCGCGGGGTCTTCTCCCACTCGGTCTTCACCACGGGCTGCTGGGGCTCCGGCTCGGCGGCAGCCGGCGCGGGCGCGTCGCCGCCCTCGGCGATCGCCTGCGACGACGTCGTGAGCGCCGCTGCCGGGCCGGCGGTCTGCGCGGATGCCGGGTCCTCGGGCGCGGTGTAGCTGAGGCGACCGATCGGAGCGACCTTGGGCGTCTCGGGCTGCACCACCTGCACGTGCATGACGTACTGGACGTATTCGCGGGTGACGGTGGCCATGAGCTGGCCGAACATGTCGAAGCCCTCACGCTGCCACTCGCTCAGCGGGTCCTTCTGGCCCAGCGCTCGCAGGTTGATGCCCTCTTGCAGGTAGTCCATCTCCTTGAGGTGGTCCCGCCAGCGGGCGTCGATGATCTTCAGCATCACCTGACGCTCGATGTCGCGCATGGTGTCGGCGCCGAGCTCTGCCTCGCGCTCCTCGTAGTGACGGGTGGCGTCCGACATCAGCAGGTCGTAGACCTCGTCGCTGCTGGCCGCGGCCGACAGCGAATCGACGTCGAGCGAGGTCGGCCAGAAACGGGTCGCATCGGCGACGAGCGCCTCGAGGTCCCACTGCTCGGAGTAGTCGCCGCTGCAGTGCGTCTCGAGCAGACCGTCGACGGCTTCCGCGAGCGCCTGCATCGTCTCTTCGCGCAGGTCGGCGCCCTCGAGCACCTCGTCACGACGCGCGTAGATGATCTTGCGCTGCTGGTTCATCACCTCGTCGTACTTGAGGACGTTCTTGCGGATCTCGCCGTTGCGCGCCTCGACGGTGTTCTGGGCCTTCTCGATGGCCTTCGAGACCATCTTCGCCTCGATCGGCACGTCGTCGTCCCAGCCCTTGCCCATGACCCACTCGATCGCGCCGGTCGCGAAGAAGCGCATGAGGTCGTCCTCGAGGGACAGGTAGAAGCGGGTCTCGCCCGGGTCGCCCTGACGGCCCGAACGGCCGCGGAGCTGGTTGTCGATGCGGCGGCTCTCGTGGCGTTCGGTGCCGAGCACATAGAGCCCGCCGAGCTCGCGGACCTTCTCGCCCTCGGCCTTGCACTCGGCGGAGTGCTTCGCGAGCAGCTCCTCGAAGCGGGCCTGGCCCTCTTCGCTGTCGAGCTCGAGGCCCTCGGCGCGCACGTCGCGCTGGGCGAGACCCTCCGGGTTGCCGCCGAGCAGGATGTCGACGCCGCGGCCGGCCATGTTCGTCGCCACCGTCACCGCACCGATGCGGCCGGCCTGGGTGACGATCTCGGCCTCACGGGTGTGCTGCTTCGCGTTGAGCACCTCGTGGCGCACGCCGCGCTTCTCGAGCTCTCGGCCGAGCCGCTCGGACTTCTCGACCGACACCGTGCCCACCAGGACCGGCTGGCCCTTCGCGCTGCGCTCGGCGATGTCCTCGACCGAGGCCGCGAACTTCGCCTGCTCGGTGCGGTAGATGAGGTCGCCGTCGTCGAGGCGGGCGAGCGGGCGGTGCGTCGGGATCGGCACGACCTGCAGGTTGTAGGTGCCCATGAACTCGGCGGCCTCGGTCAGCGCCGTACCGGTCATTCCGGCGAGCTTGTCGTACATGCGGAAGTAGTTCTGGAGGGTGACCGTCGCCAGGGTCTGGTTCTCCTCCTTGATCTTCACGCCTTCCTTGGCCTCGACCGCCTGGTGCAGACCCTCGGACCAGCGGCGGCCGTCGAGGATGCGGCCGGTGAACTCGTCGACGATCTTCACCTCGCCGTCGGCGATCAGGTAGTCGCGGTCCTTGCGGTACAGCTCCTTGGCCTTGATCGCGACCTGCAGCTGGTGGACCAGGCTGGTGGACACGTCGTCGTAGAGGTTGTCGACGCCGAGTGACTTCTCGACCTTCTCGATGCCCTCGGGCAGCGGGAAAACGATGCGCTTCTCCTCGTCGACTTCGTAGTCGACGTCGCGGGTGAGACCGCGGGCCACCGAGGCGAACTTGTAGTACAGCTTGGCCGCGTCGCTGACCCGACCGGAGATGATCAGCGGGGTGCGGGCCTCGTCGATCAGGATCGAGTCGACCTCGTCGACGATCGCG
>JAEWED010000055.1 GCA_023389745.1 Actinomycetes bacterium | reverse complement strand
GGTTCGGATACTGCCCGTAGCCGAAGATCACCATCGCGTCGCCGTCGTTCTGATGGCAGTTGAAGTAGTAGCGGTCGTAGAAGTTCCGGTCGCTCGTCGCGGAGTGCCGGATCGTCTCGGCGACCTGGTGGACCGGGTAGTCGTCCCACGCGGACAGGCTGCCGTGCGCCCTCGGCTCGTGGAACGCGGCTGCTTCCGTCATCTCGACCCCCTGACGGCCGACTGCCTGTCGACCTGACGAGGCGTCAGGATATCGTCCGCCGGAGCGGTGCTCGGCCGGTGAGCTGCTCGGCCGGCGAAGGGGCAGGTCAGTCCGAGAACCGGACGATCCCGTCGCCCTTCACGACCTCGCCCACCACGTGGGCCCGGTGCCCCGCGGTGCGCAGCGTGTCGATGGCCCGGTGTGCCTGGTCGGCGGGCACGGCGACGACCATGCCGACTCCCAGGTTGAACACCTTGCGCATCTCGTCGGTCGACACCGAGCCGATCTGCTGGAGCTCGGAGAAGATGCGAGGCCACTCCCACGTGGTCGGATCGACCAACGCGTCGTGGTGCGCGTCGAGCACGCGGTTCAGGTTGCCGGGAAGTCCGCCGCCGGTGATGTGCGCGACGGCGTGCACGTCGACGGCCTCGATCAGCGCACGGATCGCGGGGGCGTAGATCACCGACGGGACCAGGAGCTCATGGCCGACGGTCGGGGCGTGGGAGTCGTCCCAGGCCCGGTCGTCGACGGACCGACCGGCGACGTCGAACATGAGCCGGCGCGCCAACGAGTAGCCGTTGGAGCGGAGGCCCGGGGACGGCAGCGCGATCAGGACGTCGCCCACGCCGACGTGCTCGCCGGTGATCATCTTGGAGCGCTCGACGACGCCGACGGCGAAGCCGACCAGGTCGAACTCGCCCGAGGCCATGACGCCGGGATGCTCGGCCATCTCGCCGCCGACCAGCGCGCAGCCGGCCTGTCGGCAGCCGTCGGCGACGCCGGCGACGAGCTGCTTCACGTGGGCGGGGTCGAGCTTGCCCACCGAGATGTAGTCGAGGAAGAACAGCGGCTCGGCACCGGCGCACACCAGGTCGTCGACGCACATCGCGACCAGGTCGACGCCGATGGTGTCGAAGCGACCGACCGCGGTGGCCACCTGGGCCTTGGTGCCGACGCCGTCGGTGGACGACACCAGCACCGGGTCGCGGTAGCGAGTCGGGTCGAAGCGGAACAGCCCCCCGAAGCCGCCGATGTCGCCGATGACCTCGGGCCGGAACGTCGATCGCACGTCGGCCTTGATCGCCTCGACCGCGGCTTCGCCCGCGTCGATCGACACGCCGGCGCCGGCATAGGTCTCACCCACGGTGCAGGTCCTCCGTCCCGGCGCTGCCGGTGGTCGCTTCGTGTGAGCCGTCGCGCTCCCGCAACGCCTGCTCGGCCGGCAGCATCGGATCGCCGAGCACGTCAGCGCCGTCCATCGACAGCAGCGTGAGCTCCGCGGCTCGTTCGTCGGGGGTGACCGGATCGCCGTCGAGCACGCCCTTGGCTGCCGACGCGGTGATGGCCACAGGGTACTCGCCGGTCAGGCACGCGTTGCAGAAGCCGGCGCCGGGCGCCGAGATCGCCTCGACCAGCCCGTCGAGGGTCAGGTACGACAGCGTGTCGACCTTCAGGTACTGCCGGATCTCCTCGACCTCGAGGTTCGCGGCGAGCAGCTGGCCACGCGAGCCGGTGTCCATGCCGTAGAAGCAGGGCCAGCGGTACGGCGGCGACGAGATGCGCATGTGCACCTCGGCGGCACCCGCGGCACGCAGCATCTCGACCATCGCCTTGGTGGTCGTGCCGCGCACGATCGAGTCGTCGACCACGACGAGCCGCTTGCCCTCGATGTTCTCCTTCAGCGGGTTCAGCTTCATGCGCACGCCGAGCGCACGCATCTCCTGGCTCGGGGCGATGAAGGTCCGACCGATGTAGCGGTTCTTGACCAGGCCGTGGCCGAAGGGGATGCCGCTGTGGCGGGCGAAGCCCTCGGCCGCCGGGATGCCCGACTCGGGCACGCCCATGACCAGGTCGGCGTCGATCGGCGCCTGCGCGGCGAGCTGCTCCCCCATGCGCACCCGCGCCTGGTGGACGTTCTTGCCGTACAGCTGGGAGTCGGGGCGGGCGAAGTAGACGAACTCGAAGATGCAGAGCTTCGGGTCGACCTCGTCGCGGTCGAACGGTCGCAGCGACCGGACGCCGTCGCCGTCGATGACGACCATCTCGCCCGGGTCGAGCTCGCGCACGAAGTGGGCGCCGACCACGTCGAGCGCAGGAGTCTCCGAGGCGAGCACCCAACCGGCGTCGAGCTTGCCGAGGCACAGCGGACGGAAGCCGTGCGGGTCGCGCACGCCGATCACCCGGTGACGGTCGAGCAGCGTCAACGAGAACGCTCCCTCGAACTTGGGCAGCACCTCGAGCAGTGCCCGCTCGAGCGTGTCACCCTCGCCGCGGTCGACGCGGTCGCACGCCTGGGCGATCTGCTCGGCCATCGCGTCGGTGTCGCTGCCGACCGTGCCCGGCAGCATGCCGGCCTCTTCGGCGAGCTCCTCGGTGTTGACCAGGTTGCCGTTGTGGGCGAGGCAGAACTGCGTGTGCACGACGTCGCGGAAGATCGGCTGGGAGTTCTTCCACATGCTCGACCCGGTCGTCGAGTAGCGGGTGTGACCGATGGCCAGGTCGCCGTCGAGCGCCGCGAGCGTCCGGTCGTCGAAGACGTTCGACACCAGGCCCATGTCCTTGACGACGGTCAGGTGGTGGCCGTCGGAGGTGGCGATGCCGGCCGACTCCTGACCGCGGTGCTGCAGCGCGTAGATGCCGAGGTAGGCGAGGTGCGCGACGGGTGTACCGGGCGCGTACACACCGAAGACACCGCACGCCTCACGCGGCTTGCCCGCATCGTGGTCGACCCCCTCGCCCTGGTCGGGGTCCGAGTGGGACCCGGTGGCGTCATCCAGCTGACCGGCGGCGGGGATCACGGTTCCATCGTGGCACATCACAGGAGTGGACCCCGAACCGACCGACGCTGTTCCCGGCGGACCGAGGAATCCTCGCGGTGCGCCCGGCACCGACCGTCAGGACGGCTCCAGCAGCGACGCCGGCACGACCCACTCGCGGAGCTGCACCGTCGCCGGGTCGAAGCGCTCCAGCACCTGCGCGGCGAGCACCGACTCGCCCGCCGCGGCCAATCCGAGGGAGTGCGCGAGCGCCCCGAGCACCCGCTCGGGCGGGTCCCCCGCCGCTCGACGACCGGAGAGGCCGACCGCGCCGTGACGCTTGCCGAGCCGCTCCCCGTCGGGGCCGAACACCAGCGGCACGTGCACGTACTGCGGCGTCGGCAGCCCGAGCAGCTGCTGGAGCAGCACCTGGCGCGGCGTGGTGTCCACCAGGTCGTCGCCCCGCACGACCTGGTCGATGCCCTGCGCGCCGTCGTCGACCACGACCGCCAGGTTGTAGGCCGCGATCCCGTCCGCTCGCCGCAGCACCAGGTCGTCGACGACCCTCGGTGCGACGTCGCCGTGCACCTCGTCGTGGAAGCCGACCTCGACCCCGCCCGCCCGCAGCCGGATCGCCGGGAGCCGGCCCTCGGCTCGTCGAGCCTGCCGCTGCGCCTCGTCGAGCCCGGCGCAGGTGCCGGGGTAGGCACCCTCGGTTCCCGGTCCGTGCGGCGCGGCCGCCGCCTCGCGGATCTCGCGCCGCGAGCAGAAGCACTCATAGGTCCGGCCCTGCGCGGCGAGACGACCGATCGCCGCGTCGTAGGCGTCGGTCCGCTCCGACTGGCGCACGATCTCACCGTCGTGGTCCAGGCCCAGGACCGCCAGGTCCGACAGCTGCTGGGCCTCACCGATCGGTTCGGCACCCGTGGTCAGGTCCTCGACCCGGAGCAGGAAACGTCCGCCGTCGTGGCGGGCGAAGCACCATGCGATCAGCGCGGTGCGCAGGTTGCCCAGGTGGAGCTCACCCGTCGGGCTGGGGGCGAACCGCCCGGTGGTCATCGATGCACGCCCGAGCCGTTCGGCGAGCGCGGACCGGTCAGCCCTGGGTCGTGCCCGAACCCAGCGCGTCGGGCAGCCGGCGGGCGAACGCGTCGGCTGCTTCGGCGAGCGGGACGTCGAGCAGACCCTTGACCGTCATCCGGTCGCCACCGGCCAGGCCGATGCGCTCGGCCGGCACGCCGTTGGCCTCGAGCACGTCGAGCACCGCCGTCAGCTGCTCGGGGTCGACGCACAGCACGGCACGACCGGCGGACTCCGAGAACAGTGCGATGTGGTCCGAGATGCGCGCTGCGGTGAACCCGACGCCGGAGCGGACGGCCATCTCGGCGAGCGCCAGGCCGACGCCGCCGCGTGACACGTCGTGGGCGCCCTGCAGCAGCCCCGCGTGCACCAGCTCACGGATCGCGGCGGCGGTCCGGTCGACCGCCTCGAGGTCGAGCGCGGGGAGCGATCCACGCCCGCGGTGACCCTGGTTCGCCGCCCAGTAGGAGCCGGACAGCTCGTCGACGGTCGAACCGACGAGCAGCAGCCGCCCACCCTCGACCAGGCCGGCTCCCGGGGGACGCCGGGTGAGCGGCTCGACGATGCCGAGCAGTCCGACCACCGGGGTGGGATCGATGTCGCGGCCGCGGCTCTCGTTGTAGAGGCTGACGTTGCCGCCGATGCAGGGCACGCCGAACGCGTCGAGCGCCTCGGTCATGCCGTCGACCGACTCCGACAGCTGCCACATGACCTCGGGGTGCTCGGGGTTGCCGAAGTTCAGGCAGTTCACCAGGGCGAGGGGGCGGGCACCCACGACCGCCAGGTTCATCACCGACTCCGACACGGTCATCGCCGCCGCCCGGCGCGGGTGGACCGCACCCCAGAGGTGGTTGCCGTCGGTGGTCATGGCGAGCGCCCGTCCGGTGTCGACGCCGGTGCGGGGATCCTTCAGTCGGAGCACCGCGGCGTCACCCCCGGGACCCTCGACGGTGTTGAGGAACAGCATGTGGTCGTACTGCGACCACACCCAGCTGGTGTCGCAGAGCATGTCGACCAGGTCGGCGCCGGCGTCGGCCGGTGCCGGCAGCAGGTTCGCGGAGTCGGCGGACCGGGCCGCGAGGTCGGCCGGTTCGGCGAGTGGCCGGTGGTAGAGCGGGGCCTCGTCCTCGAGCGACTTGGCCGGGATGTCGGCGATCACGTCGCCGCCCTCGCGGTCGAGCACCCGGAGCTTGCCGGTGTCGGTCACGACACCGATCACCGTCGCCCGGATCTCCCAACGCTGCGCGATCGCGAGCACGGCGTCGAGCATCTGCGGCTCGACGATGGCGAGCATGCGCTCCTGGGACTCCGAGGTCATGACCTCGAAGGGCTCCATGTTCGGCTCGCGCTGCGGGATGACGTCGACGAAGACGTCCATGCCGGCGCCGCCCTTGGCCGCGGTCTCGGCGGTCGCGCAGGTGATGCCTGCACCGCCCAGGTCCTGCACGCCGACGGCGAGGTTGTTGTCGAGCAGCTCGAGGCACGCCTCGATCAGACGCTTCTCCTCGAAGGGGTCGCCCACCTGCACGCTCGGACGCTTCTGGGAGTCGGCCTCGTCGTCGGAGAAGCCGGCCGAGGCGAGCACCGACACACCGCCGATGCCGTCGCGGCCGGTCGTGGAGCCGAGCAGGACCGCCAGGTTGCCGACGCCCTCGGCACGGCCGAGCACCAGTCGATCGGTCGGCATGGTGCCCAGGCACAGCACGTTCACCAACGGGTTGTCGGCGTAGCACTCGTCGAACACGGTCTCGCCACCGACGTTCGGGACGCCGACGGAGTTGCCGTATCCCGAGATGCCCGACACGACGCCCTCGGCGATCCAGCGGGAGCGGGCGTCGTCGAGCGGGCCGAGGCGCAGCGGGTCCATCAGCGCGATCGGACGAGCGCCCATCGAGAAGATGTCGCGCAGGATGCCGCCGACGCCGGTCGCCGCGCCCTGGTAGGGCTCGATCGCTGACGGGTGGTTGTGGCTCTCGATGCGGATCGCGGCCGCGATGCCGTCGCCGACGTCGACCACCCCGGCACCCTCGCCCGGCCCGACGAGCACCCACGGCGCCTTCGACGGGAAGCGGCGCAGGTGCACCCGCGAGCTCTTGTAGGAGCAGTGCTCGGACCACATGACCGAGTACATGGCCAGCTCGAGGTGGTTCGGCTCCCGCCCGAGGGTGTCGCGGATGCGGTCGAACTCCTCGTCCGTCAGCCCCAGCGCACGGTGAGTCGGTTCCTCCATCGCAGCGTCGACCATGGCCACGACGCTACCGCAGGGCTGATCACCCTCCGGAACGGCCACCGGCGGTAGTTGCCATTCCCGAAACTTGGGTATCAAATGAAGGGTATGGCAACTGCAAAAACAAAGCCGAAGGCTTCTGCTCAAAAGGCAGCAAACCCGAAGGCCGAGAAGTCGACACGTCTCAGTGCTCGTCCGATCAAGCAATATCTCGAAGCGCTCGAGACGAACAAGCCGAAACGAGGCCGGAAGCGAACCCCTGATTCCATCACCCGACGCCTCGAGCGGATCGACGAGGAGATCACCACCGCGTCACCGGTGAAGAAGCTGGAGCTCACCCAGGAACGCATGAACCTGAGCACCGAGCTGTCGAACATGCAGGCGCCGGTCGACATGTCGGCGATCGAGGACGAGTTCGTCGCCGCCGCCAAGGCCTACGGCGAGCACAAGGGAATCTCCTACGCCGCATGGCGCGAGATCGGCGTGCCGGCAGCGGTCCTCAAGCGGGCCGGCATCTCCCGGGCCGCCAGCTGACCGAACGGCAGCCGAACGAACAACCCAGCGGGCCTCAGCCGGCGTTCGCCAGACGGGCGCCGGCCGAGGCCAGCAGCGAGTGCAGCATGACCCGGCCGTCGGTCGAGCCGAGCAGCTCGTTGCAGGCCCGCTCCGGGTGCGGCATCAGACCGACCACGTTGCGGCCGGCGTTGCAGATGCCGGCGATGTCGTCGATCGAGCCATTGGGATTGTCGACATATCGCACCACGACGCGGTCCTCACCGCGAAGTTCCGCCAACGTCTCCTTCGAACAGACAAAATTTCCTTCGAAGTGGTTGATCGGAATGTCGAGGACCTGTCCGACGGATCCTTCCGAGGTCAGCACGGAATCGGTCGTCTCGATTCGCAGCTGAACCATCCCGCAGCGAAACTTCGAACCAGCGTTCTTCTGGAGTGCTCCCGGCAGCAGATGTGCCTCGGTCAGCACCTGGAATCCGTTGCAGATCCCGACCACCGGACCACCCTCCGCTGCGAAGCGCGACACGGCCTCCATGATCGGCGAGAACCGGGCGATCGCGCCGGGACGCAGGTAGTCGCCGTGCGCGAAGCCGCCCGCCACGATGATGGCGTCGGCCGCGCCGAGTGAGGTCTCGTCGTGGAAGAGGATCTCGGGAGTGCCACCGAGATCGGTGACGGCCTCGGCCGCGTCGAACTCGCAGTTGGTGCCGGGGAACCGGATGATCGCGACGTTGGCAGCCATGTCAGCTCGCAGCGACGGCGGCCGGCGTGAGGGTCACGGTCGAGTCCTCGATCACCGGGTTGGTGAGGAAGCGGTGGCACATGTCGTCGACGAGCGACTCGGCGGCCACGGCGTCGGCAGCCTCGACGCTGAAGCGGATGCTCTTGCCGACCGCGACCCCGCTGACCCCCTCGAACCCGAGCGCCGGCAGCGCCCGTTCGATGGTCGCACCCTGGGGATCGGCGATCCCCGGACGGAGTCGGACTTCCACCACCACGTCGAAGGTCATGCGTCCGATTCTTCCACACCCCCGACGGCGCCCCGAGCGGGCCGTCAGGCTCCCGGCCAGTCGTCGAGCAGCCGGCCGCAGATCCGCTCGTAGGCAGCGGTGTACCGGCCCGCAGTGGCAGCGATCACATCGACGGGCAACGCGGGTGCCGGCGGACGCTTGTCCCAGCCCAACGACTCCAGGAAGTCCCGGATCGGCTGCTTGTCGAAACCCTGCGGCGTGGCACCCGGTCGCCAGTCGTCGACCGCCCAGAAGCGGGACGAGTCAGGGGTGAGCACCTCGTCCGCCACGACCAGCTCCTTGCCGCCCTCACCGTCGGGGCCCTCCTCGCCGGTGGGGATGAGGCCGAGCTCGAACTTGGTGTCGGCCAGCAGGAAGCCCGCCTCCTCGGCGCGCGCCGCGGCGCGGCGGTACATCTCGAGGCTGACGGTGCGCGCCTGCTCGGCCAGTTCGGGGCCGATGAGCTCGACGGCCGCGTCGAAGGAGATGTTCTCGTCGTGGTCGCCGACGGCCGCCTTCGTCGACGGCGTGAAGATCGGCTCGGAGAGGCGGTCGGCCTCTCGCAGCCCGGCCGGCACCTTCATGCCGTGCACCGTGCCCGAGTGGCGGTACTCCTTCCAGGCGGACCCCGCCACGTACCCGCGCACGATGCACTCGATCGGCAGCATCTCGGCGCGGTGGCACAACATGGTGCGCCCGGCGAGCGACGGATGACGGGCGCTCTCGGGCAGACCGTCCAGGTCGGCGGAGATCAGGTGGTTGCCGATCACGTCGGCCAGCTCGTCGAACCAGAACACCGACATGGCGGTGAGCACGCGCCCCTTGTCCGGCACGGCCTCGGCCATCACGACGTCGAAGGCCGACAGCCGATCGGTCGCGACCATCAGCAGCCGGTCGTCGCCGGCGTCGAACAGGTCGCGCACCTTGCCGCGGTGCACCAGCGGCAGGCCGAGCTCTGGAGTGGTGGTCAGGGTGCTCACGTCGTGTGCTCCGATCAGAGGGTGGCTGCCGCAGGGGGTGGCGGGCTCAGGGGGTGGCGGGCTCAGGGGGTGGCGGGCTTCACAAGGATGTCTGGCGTCACGGGAGGGCTGGCGTCACGGGAGGGTTGGCGTCACAGGATCGATTCGCCTCCGTAGGACATGGCCTCGGGATGGCGCTCGACGAGCGCCGCGACCTGCGTCACGAACGAGGCGACCTGCGCCGGCGCGTTGCCGACGAACGTGATCGGATCACCGAGGGCCGACTGCAACGCCGTGGCGTCCAGGCCGAGCCGCTCGTCGGCGGCCAGGCGGTCGATCAGGTCGTTGCCCTCGCTGCCGTGCTCGCGCATGTCGAGGGCCACCGCGACGGCGTGCTCCTTGATGACCTCGTGGGCGACCTCACGTCCCACGCCGGCGCGCACCGCCGCCATGAGCACCTTGGTGGTCGCCAGGAAGGGGAGGTATCGACGCAGCTCGCGCTCGATGACCGCCGGGTACGCCCCGAAGCCGCCGAGCACGTCGAGCAGGGTCTGGAAGACGCCGTCGGTCGCGAAGCAGGCGTCCGGCAGCAGCACGCGTCGCACCACCGAGCACGACACGTCGCCCTCGTTCCACTGCTCCCCCGCCATGCCCGACGCCATCGTCAGGTGGCCGTTGAGGATGACTCGGAAGCCGTTGATGCGCTCGCAGCTACGGGCGTTCATCTTGTGCGGCATGGCGGACGAGCCGACCTGGCCGGGGCGGAAGCCCTCGGTGACCAGCTCGTTGCCCGCCATCAGGCGCAGGGTCGTCGCCAGCGACGACGGTCCCGACACGAGCTGGACCAGCGTCGAGACCACGTCCAGGTCGAGCGAGCGGGGGTAGATCTGGCCGACGTTGGTGAGCACCCGGTCGAAGCCGAGGTGCGCCGCGATCTCGGACTCGAGCCCGTCGAGGGAGTCGGCGTCGCCGTCGAGCAGGTCGAGCTGGTCCTGCTGGGTGCCGACAGGGCCCTTGAGACCCCGCAGCGGGTAGCGGTCGAGCAGCTCGTCGAGACGTGCTGCGGCGACCAGCAGCTCCTCGCCGTGGTTGGCGAACCGCTTGCCCAGGGTGGTGGCCTGCGCGGCGACGTTGTGGCTGCGGCCGACGATGACCGTCTCGGCGTGCAGGGCGGCGAGCTCGGCCAGGCGGGCGAGCGACGCGACCACCCGGGTGCGGAGCACCTCGAGCGAGCGGCGGACCTGCATCTGCTCGACGTTCTCGGTCAGGTCCCGCGAGGTCATGCCCTTGTGGGCGTGCTCGAACCCGGCGAGGTCCGAGAACTCCTCGAGGCGGGCCTTCACGTCGTGTCGGGTGACACGCTCCCGAGCGTCGATCGATGCCAGGTCGACCTGGTCGACGACCTTCTCGTACGCGGCGATCGCCTCATCAGGGATGTCGATGCCGCGGGCCTGCTGTGCCCGCATCACCGCGATCCACAGCTCCCGCTCGAGTGACACCTTGCGCTCCGGGGACCAGATGTCGACCATCTCGGCACTGGCGTAGCGGGCGGCGAGGACGTTCGGCACGGAGCTCACCGGAGCATTCTCCCCCAGTTCACGGCGCACCGCCCACCCTGACCCGGTGTCTCAAGCACCCGGTCCGCGGTGCCGATACCTCCGGGTACGAGGGTTCCCCGCGACGGGGCGCCCGGGCCGAAAGGTGACCCGACGGTGTCGTTCTCCTGCGTCAAGCACCCCATGACCATGGGCGAGTACATCTGCGGCGAGTGCGGCCACCAGTTCTGCCCCGAGTGCGTCGTCTTCCCGTTCGGCACATCGAAGCCGCCGACGTGCATCGCCTGCGCCCTCGAGCTCGGCGGCGTGCGGCGTCAGCGCACCGGTCGACCCAAGTTGACGCGCAAGGCCATCAAGCAGCGCCTCGCCGAGCAGCGCGCCCTGCAGGAGGAGCACGCCGCGGCACTTGCCGCAGCCGCCGCCGAGGAGCAGAGCGCCGCGACGCACGCCCATCAGGACCCGTCGTGGTTGGACGGTTCGGTCGAGGCCGACCAGCTGCCCGGCGGATGGAAGCAGACCTTCGGCTGAGCTGCCTGACCGGCGGCCTCGGCCGGCTCCCTGACGTCGCGCACGACGGTCTGGTCAGCGGTTGCCCGAGATGCGCCGCCACGCACCGAGCGGCGTGTTGCGCAGCACCGCGAACATCGGTCCCAGCTTGGCGGGCACCCAGACGATGCCGTGGCGGCCGCGCTCGAGCGCGTGGCGCACCGCGTCGCCGACGGTCGCAGGATCGGTCGACATGGGCGCCGGGTCCAGCCCCTCGGTCATCGACGAGCGCACGAATCCGGGACGGACGACCAGCACCTCGACACCGGTGCCGACCAGCGCGTCGCCGAGGCCCTGGGCGAAGGCGTCCAACCCGGCCTTCGAGGAGCCGTACACGTAGTTCGAGCGCCGGGCCCGGGCAGCGGCGACCGAGGACAGCACCACGATGGTGCCGTCGCCCTGGTCGACGAGTCGGTCTGCGACGACCGCGAGCGCGGCGGCAGGTCCGGCGAAGTTGGTCCGGACCATCTCGTCGACCGCAGCCGGACCCATGCTCCGCCCGGCGTGGTGGCCGAGCATTCCCACGGCGCAGACGACGACGTCGATGTGGCCGAGCACGCCGATCGACGCGTCGACGAGTCCCTCGTGGGCGGCGATGTCGGTCGCGTCCCACGGCAGCTGTGCGCACTCGACCCCCTCGGGCGCGTCGAGGGCCTCGGACGGGTGCCGCAGCGCGAGCACCGCGCGCTCCAGCCCCAACGGCACCAGCGACGACAGCACGGCGCGGCCGATGTCGCTCGACCCGCCGAGCAGCAGCGCGGTGCGGATGCGGCGGGCGCCGGGCTCAGTCACCGGACTGCAGCTCGGCGTCCTGGGCGGCGGCGAACTGCTCGAGTGCGAGCTGGTCCTCGGCCAGGCGCGACGCCAGCACCTCGTCGGAGATCGAGAGCATCCGCACGGCCATCAGGCCGGCGTTGCGTGCTCCGCCGATGGCCATCGTCGCGACCGGCACACCGCCGGGCATCTGGACGATGGAGTGCAGCGAGTCGACGCCACCCAGGTGCTTGGTCGGGACCGGCACGCCGATCACCGGCAGTGTCGTCAGCGAGGCGACCATGCCCGGCAGGTGTGCGGCGCCGCCGGCACCGGCGATGACGACCTTGAGACCGCGCTCGCGGGCGGTCCGGGCGTACTCGACCATGCGCAGCGGGCTGCGGTGCGCCGAGACGACCCGCACCTCGTGGTCGATGCCGAACTCGGTGAGCACGCCGGCGGCCTGTTCCATGACCGGCAGGTCCGAGGAGCTGCCCATGATGATTCCGACGACGGGTTCGGTCATGGTCGTGATCCTGCCACGAACCACCACCCTCCCGAAATGACAGCTGTTTTCGGAGTGACCACTGCGAAAACAGGTGTCATTTCGCCGTTCGAGGTTGAGGTGTCGCGGGGGTCAGCTGCCGGCGAGGGTGTCCGCGGCGAGGTTGGCCGAGCGCCGGGTCGCGGTCAGGTCCTCACCGCCGAGCACGGTGACGTGGCCGATCTTGCGGCCGGGTCGCGACGACTTGCCGTACAGGTGGATGTTCGCCCCTGGCTCGGCGGCCAGCGCGTCGGCCTGTCGATCGCGGGGGTCGCCCTCGGGACCGCCGACGACGTTCGCCATCACGACGCTCGGCGCCGTCGGCTCCGTCGGACCCAGCGGCCAGTCGAGCACAGCCCGCAGGTGCTGCTCGAACTGCGAGGTGCGCGAGCCCTCGATCGTCAGGTGACCCGAGTTGTGCACCCGCGGCGCGATCTCGTTGACGACGATCTCGCCGTCGCTGACGAAGAGCTCCACCGCGAGCACGCCGACGGCGCCGGTCACCTCGGCCAGCCGTCGACCGACCTCTCGGGCCTGTTCTGCCAGCTCGGGCGACAGCGACGCCGGCCAGAGCACCTCGTCGCACATGCCGTCGACCTGCACCGTCTCGAGGATCGGCCAGGTGACGACCTCGCCCGAGGGACGCCGAGCGACGAGCACCGCGACCTCGAGGTCGAGCGGCAGCCGCGGCTCGAGCACCAGCGGCGCACCGTCATAGGCGTCGATGAACGCGGGCAGCTCGTCCGCGGTGAGCATCCACACGCCGCGGCCGTCGTAGCCGCCCCGGCTCGCCTTGGCCACGATGCGTCCCGATGCGTCCGCGTGCTCGGCGGCGAAGCCCTGCGCTGCGTCGATGGCGGCGGCAGCATCGGCGACGGGGTCGACGACCTCGAACGGCGGCACCGGCAGTCCCGCCGCAGCGAACTCGCGACGCTGGTGCGCCTTGTCGGCGAAGCGCAACGTCGCGACCGACGGACGAACCGGCGTGCCGGCGGCCTCGATCTCGGCGAGCACGCCATGGTCGACGTTCTCGTGGTCGAAGGTGACGACGTCGACGGTGGCGGCGAACGAGCGCAGGGCCTCGGGGTCGTCGGGCGACCCGACCTGGACGTCCGGGATCACCTCGGTCGCACCCTCGTCGCCGGGGGCGGCGAGCACCCGCACGTGCACACCGAGCGGTGTCGCGGCCTCGGCGAGCATGCGGGCGAGCTGCCCGCCGCCGACGATGCCGACGACGGGTCCGACAACAGGGCGTTGGGTCACGACGCGGCTGCGGACTCGGCGATGTCGGAGCGGGTGAACAACCCGTCCCAGCCGATGCGGTCGACACCCTCGTAGGCCCGGGCGCGGGCCTCGGCGATCGTCGACCCCGACCCGCACACGTTGAGCACGCGTCCGCCGTTCGTCGTCAGGACGCCGTCCGCAGCGGCGACCCCCGCGCAGAACACCTCGACGCCGTCGAGGGAGCGGGCGTCGTCGATGCCCGAGATCGCATCGCCCTTGCGTGGCGACGCCGGGTAGCCCTCGGCGGCACAGACGACGGTGACCATCGCATCGTCGACGAACGTCGGCTCGTCGACCAGGGCACCGGCGGCGGCCTGCGACAGCAGCACCGCCAGATCCGACGACAGCCGCGGCACCACGACCTGGGTCTCTGGGTCACCGAAGCGCACGTTGTACTCGATCAGCTTCGGACCATCGGCGGTGAGCATCAGGCCCGCGTACAGCACACCGCGGTAGTCGATGCCGCGGCGACGCAGCTCGGCGAGCGTCGGTTCGACGAACTTGGTGAGCACGTCGTCGAGCAGGGCCTGATCCACACCCGGCACCGGCGAATAGGCGCCCATTCCGCCGGTGTTGGGGCCCTCGTCGCCGTCACCGACGCGCTTGAAGTCCTGCGCGGGGGCCAGCAGCACCGCTCGCTGCCCGTCGCAGACGGCGAGCACGGAGAGCTCCGGACCGACCAGGCCCTCTTCGATCACCAACGTGCGACCGGCGTCGCCGAAGGCCTGGCCCGAGAGGTAGTCCTCTACGGCGTTGCGCGCCTCGGTCAGCGAGTCGGTGACCACGACGCCCTTGCCGGCAGCGAGGCCGTCGGTCTTGACCACGAACGGCGGCGCCATCGTGTCGAGGAACTCGAGCGCGTCATCGAGCTCGGTGAAGGTGCCGTGGCGGGCGGTCGGCACGCCGGCGGCGCCGACGAGCTCCTTCATCCACGCCTTGGAGCCCTCGAGCCGAGCGCCGTCGGCGCCGGGACCGAAGACCAGGCGACCCGCCGCCCGGAGACGGTCGGCGAGACCGTCGACCAGCGGGGCCTCGGGGCCGATGACGAACAGGTCGGCGTCGATCTCCTCGGGCGGGGTGTCGACCGAGCCGGGGATCCCGGGGTTGCCCGGGGTGACGACGACCTCGGCGGTCCTGGCCAGCACCGACGCGAGCGCGTGCTCACGACCGCCGCCGCCGACGACACAGACCTTCATCGGACACAAACCTTCATCAAGCACAGACCTTCATCGAGCACAGACCTTCATCGCTGGGCGCCCGCGATCACTTGGCCGGGGCGTCGATGCGTTCGACCACCTCGAAGCCGAGGACCTCGGAGCCCGAGGCGACCGGGCCGCCGTGGCCGCCACCGGGGTGACCGCCACCCTCGGCGCCACCCGGGTGACCGCCCGGATGCCCGCCGCCCTGCGCCGCGGCCTGGGCCGCGTTCTCCTGGGCATGACCCTTCGCGAAGTCCTGGCTGCTCACCCACGCCTGGAACGACTCCTCGGAGTCCCACCAGGTCATGACGAAGTAGCGGTCCTCGTTCTCGACCGGACGCAGCAGCTGGAACGCCTCGAAGCCGGGCGAGTTCTCGACGGCACCGGCGCGGGCGGCGAAGCGACGCTCGAGCTCGGGGCCCATCCCCTCGGGGACGGTGATGGCGTTGATCTTGACGACCGACATGGGCGCTCCTTGGTCTGCGGTTGCTGTCTGGGTCTCAGCTGTTGCTGGATCTCGGCGGTTGCTGGGTCTCAGCGGTTGCTGGGTCTCAGCGGTTGCTGGGTCTCAGCTGTTGAAGTGGACGTACTGGTCGCGGCCGGGGCCGGTGCCGACCACGCCGATGGGCACGCCGACCTGCTCCTGGAGGAACTCCAGGTAGGTGATGGCGTTGGCCGGCAGCTGGTGACGCTCTCGGACCTCGGTGAGGTCGGTGTTCCAGCCCGGGAACTCCTCGTAGATCGGCACGGCGTCGAAGAGGTCGGACTGGTGGTACGGCAGGTTCTCGTGACGAACGCCGTTGACGTCATAGGCGACGCACACCTTGATCGTGTCGAAGGTGTCGAAGATGTCGAGCTTCGTGATCGCCACCTCGGACAGCGAGTTCAGCCGCACCGCGTGGCGCAGCATCACCGCGTCGAACCAGCCGGGACGACGACGACGCTTGGTGTTCACGCCGTACTCGTGACCGAGGTCGACGATCCGGTCGCCGACCTCGTCGAAGAGCTCCGTCGGCATCGGCCCGGAGCCGACGCGGGTGACGTACGCCTTCGCGATGCCGATCACGCGGTCGATGTGACGGGGCCCGACACCGGCACCGACGCACGCGCCGCCCGCGATCGGGTTCGACGACGTCACGAAGGGATAGGTGCCGTGGTCGAGGTCGAGGAACGTCGCCTGCGCACCCTCGAAGAGGACGTGCTCACCACGCTCGAGTGCGTCGTGGATGTAGGTGACGGTGTCGCTGACGTAGGGGGCGACCCGCGGGGCGACCTCGGTCAGGTAGCGGTCCGCGAGCTCATCCGCGTCGAAGCCGAGGCGGTTGTAGACCTTGGCCAGCACCAGGTTCTTCTCGGCGAGGACCGCACTGAGCTTCTCGCGGAAGATGTCGGGATCGAGCAGGTCCTGCACGCGCAGGCCGACACGGGACGCCTTGTCGGCGTAGGTCGGGCCGATGCCGCGCTTGGTGGTGCCGAGCTTGTTCTTGCCGAGGTGACGCTCGATGAGCCGATCGAGCTCCTGGTGGTACGGCAGGATCAGGTGCGCGTTGCCCGACACCTTGAGTCGTGAGCAGTCGACGCCACGGGACTCGAGCCCGTCGATCTCGGCGAGCATGACGACGGGGTCGACGACGACGCCGTTGCCGATCACCGGGGTGATGTGGTCGTAGAGCACACCCGAGGGGATCAGCTGGAGCGCGAACGACTCGCCGTTGACCACCAGCGTGTGCCCGGCGTTGTGCCCGCCCTGGTAGCGGACGACGAGCTGCATCTCCTTGGCGGCGAGGTCGGTGACCTTGCCCTTGCCCTCATCACCCCACTGGGTTCCCACCACGACGGTCGCTGGCACGCGTTCTCCTCGGTCAGGCCCCGCGTCGGGGACGGTCAACGATAGCTCCAGACCCGTGTGCCCCCGGCAACCGTCGCCGTGGTGCGTGCGTCGACGATCTGCGCGGCCCGGCGTGCAATCGGACCGAACGGCAGTACCGTCATCGCCATGACCGCACCGGCCCACGGAGGAGGGGGACTCCTCGCGCTGCTTCGTGCCGACATGACCGCGAACCGCGCCAACCCCAAGGGCCGCTTCGTGATGCTCGCCTTCCGGCTGACCCACGCGCTGCGTGGCACCGGCCGGCCGCCCCTCTTCGCACTGCCCGCGATCGTGCTGTACCGGTTGGTCGTCGACTGGATGCTCGGCATCGAGATCCCGCCCAGCACCCGGATCGGTCCCGGGCTCTGCGTCTGGCACGGCACCGGCCTGGTGCTGCACAAGCGGGTGCAGCTCGGCGCCGGCGTGACGTTGCGCCACGGCGTCACCATCGGGGTGCTCGGCGACGGCCGCGACGAGGCCGCGATGGCACCGATCCTCGGCGACCGGGTCGACGTCGGTGCCGGCGCCATCGTGCTCGGACCGATCACCATCGGCGACGACGTGTCGATCGGAGCCGGCTCGGTCGTGCTCTGCGACGTGCCCGCCGGCGCCACCGCCGTCGGCAACCCCGCCCGCATCATCGAGCGCAGCGACGGTATCGATCGCAGCCACCGGGCGCCCCGGACGGATCACCCGTGAGCGCCGACCCCACCGAGGCGGTGGCGCCCCCCGACTACAGCGGCATCCGCGTCGTGGTCGTGGCACACGGGCCGCCGATGCGCGGCGGCATCGCGACCGTGGCGCTCGACCTGGTCGAGGACCCGGTGCTCAACGCCGAGTTCGAGATGGTGTTCCAGAACACCGCCCAGAACGACGAGGCCCGCGGCAAGTTCGCGGTCGAGAACATCCGCCGTGCGATCACCGACTCCTGGACCACCTTCCGGCTCGCCCGACGCGGTGCCGTGGTGCACTCGCACTCGGTCCAGTACCCGTGGCTGACCGGCTGGCGCCAGGTCGGCATCGCGCTCGCCGCCCGGCTGCGCGGCGCCAAGGTCCTGCTGCACAACCACGCGCAGCCGCCGTACATGGAGGGCCCCGGCGAGTACCGCGTCGACCGGCTCAACGCGTGGGCGTTCGCCGTGCTCGACCGGCTCGCCGAGGCGAACATCCTGATCGCTGCGGCAGGTGAGCCGAACCTGCGGCGCTACATGCCGACGGTCGACCTGCCGGTCATCGCGAACTCCGCCGTCGTCGACGACATCGTGCAGAGCTCGGCGGTGCACGACCCGCCGGTGGTGCTCTTCGTGGGCGAGATGCTCGAACGCAAGGGCATCGTGACGCTGCTCGACGCGCTCGACCGCGTCGACGAGAAGGGCGTCGCCTACGAGCTCCGCATCGTGAGCGACAACCGCCCCGGGCTCGACCCGGACAAGGACGCGATGATCGCCGAGATCACCCGTCGCGGCCGCGCCGACGCGATGACCGGGCCGCTCCCCCGCGCCGAGGTCTACCGGCACCTCTCGGAGTCCGACGTCTACGTGTTCCCCACCTGGACCGAGGGCCAGCCGTTCACGGTGATCGAGGCCCTGTCGTCGGGCGTGCCCATCGTGGCGAGCGACATCCAGGCGATCTCGGCGATGATCACCGACCCGGAGAACGGGCGGCTGCTGCCGATGACCGACAGCGCGGCGTTCGCCGACGCGATCATCGAGCTGTTGGCCGACCCGGACCGTCGGCGGACCATCTCGGATGCGAACCGAGCGCTCGCCCGCCGCCGCTTCGACCGTGCCGTGTTCCGCCGTGAGGTCGCCGAGCTGTACCGACGCCACGGCCGCCCGACCCGCTGATCCTCCAGCCGACCGATCAGGGCCTGGTGTCGGCCAGCGGCTTCCCGACGAGCGCCGTCGGCAGCGGTGCACCCTCGAGCGCCTCGGCCGGTCGCCCGTCGGCCCACCAACGCGCGCAGAGCGTCGCCGCGAACGGGAAGCACGGCCAGAAGAAGCGCGGCGACAGATCCGCCGTGATCATGATCCACGCCAGCAGTCCGAGCCCACCCAGGACACCCACCACGGCGGGATCGAGCACGGCCTCGACCCAGCCCACGTCCTTCACCCGGTGGCGGAACCACAGCGCTGCCGGGACGAGCAGCGGCGCCAGACCGGCGACCAGCACGACCAGGCCGGGGATCCCCAGGTTGAACGACAGCAGGCTCAGGTCGATGCCGGTCGGCCACGCGGCGTCGGCCTCGGGTCCGATGCCCGCACGGGCGACGTAGGCGACCAGCGCGGCGACCGTCGCGACCGCTGCGGGCAGCAGCCGCCTCGGCCACGGCCCCGGTCGAGCAGAAGCCGGCACGAGCGCGACCCACAGGGCCGGCAGCGCCAGCACCGCGGTCTCCTTCAGCACGACACCGACGGCGACCACCGGGACCACCCACCACCATCGGCGGAGGCTGATCAGCAACCAGCAGAGGGCGACGACCGCGAACGGCGCCGATTCGATCAACAGCGAGGTCCCGAACGCGAACACCACCCAGTTCGCGCTGAGCAGCAGTCCGACGACGAGCACCACGCGGGCACTGAAGCCTTGGACCACGAGCGCAGCGAGCACCAGCCAGGTCCCGAGGAGCAGGAAGGCTGTGTTCACCAGGCCGAGTGAGAGCGCGTCCTCGAACGGCAGCAGGCTCGCCATCCAGGGGACCGCGGCGCGCAGCGTGAACGGCTCGTAGAAGCACTCGACCTGGAACTCGGTGGCGCCCCGGAACTGCTCCATCATCGACAGGTACTGCTGTTCGTCGATCCCCGCCGGCGCGATGATCCGCCCGGTCGAGGTCTCGAACGGGCGGATCAGCTCGTGGCACTCCGGTGAGATCGTGCGGTCGATGTTGTCCGGGGCGCGCTGGAAGCGGATGCCGGTCCAGTCGTAGCGGGCGAACTGGATCGAGCCGACCAGGAGCGCGACGAGTGAGACGGCGAGTCCGATCCTGACGAACTGGCCGGCTCCGACGCGTCGGGCGTCAGCCTCATCGCGGTGCACCTCTCCCACAGCTGGGACACCGTAGGCCACGTCGGTCCCAGCGGCGGGAGATCAGCGTGCTGTTCGGTCGGCAGGGTCAGTCGGTCGGCAGGGTCAGGCGAGTGCGAAGTCGCCGTCGACGACGTCGAAGGTGACGGTGCCACCGTCGGTGACGTCGCCCTCGAGGATCGCCATCGCCAGGCGGTCACCGACCTGCTTCTGGATGAGCCGCTTGAGCGGACGGGCACCGAAGGCGGCGTCGTAGCCGTCGTGGGCGAGCTTGTCGCGCGCGGCGTCGGTCACCACTAGCTCGATGCGACGCTCGGCGAGCCGGGCACGCAGCAGCTCGAGCTGGATGTCGACGATGCGACCCAGGTCACCCTGCTCGAGCGGCCGGAAGCGGACCATCTCGTCGACACGGTTGATGAACTCCGGTCGGAAGAAGTCGCCCGGGTCACCCGGCAGGTTCGAGGTCATGATCAGCACCGTGTTCGCGAAGCTGACCGTGCGACCCTGTCCGTCGGTGAGACGGCCGTCGTCGAGCAGCTGCAACAGGATGTTGAACACGTCCGGGTGCGCCTTCTCGACCTCGTCGAGCAGGATGACCGCGTAGGGCCGGCGGCGCACCGCCTCGGTCAGCTGACCGCCCTCGTCGTAGCCGACGTAGCCCGGGGGCGCACCCACCAGGCGGCTGACGGCGTGCTTCTCCATGTACTCCGACATGTCGATGCGGACCATCGCCCGCTCGTCGTCGAAGAGGAAGTCGGCGAGGCTGCGGGCCAGCTCGGTCTTGCCGACGCCGGTCGGTCCCAGGAACAGGAAGCTGCCGATGGGACGGTGCGGATCGGACAGGCCGGCACGGCTGCGACGGATCGCGTTCGCGACCGCCTCGACCGCCTCGTCCTGGCCGACGACCCGCTCGTGCAGCACGTCCTCGAGCCGGACGAGCTTGGCCATCTCGCCCTCCATGAGGCGCGAGACCGGCACGCCGGTCCAGCGAGAGACGACCTCGGCGATGTCCTCGGCGTCGACCTCACGCTTCAGCATGACGGTGTCGGCCTGCAGCTGACCCAGCTCGGCGTTGGCGGCCTCGAGCTCACGCTCGAGCACCGGCACGTGGCCGTAGGTGATCTCCGACGCACGGGTGAAGTCGCCGTCGCGCTCGGCACGATCGGCCTCTGCCTTGAGCAGCTCGAGGCGCTCCTCGATCTCCTGGATCGCGATGATCTGGTCCTTCTCGGCCTGCCAGTGCGCCGACATGGCGTCGTGGCGCTCACGCAGGTCGGCCAGCTCGGCGTCGAGCGCCTCGAGGCGCTCGCGCGAGGCGTCGTCGCTCTCCTTGGCCAACGCGACGCGCTCGATCTCGAGCCCGTCGATGCGGCGCTTCACGACGTCGATCTCGGTGGGCACCGAGTCGATCTCGATGCGCAGGCTCGACGCCGCCTCGTCGATCAGGTCGATCGCCTTGTCGGGCAGGAACCTGCCCGTCAGGTAGCGGTCCGAGAGCACGGCCGCGGCGACGAGCGCCGGGTCCTGGATGGCGACGCCGTGGTGCACCTCGTAGCGCTCCTTGAGCCCGCGCAGGATGGCGATCGAGGACTCGACCGACGGCTCGGCGACGAGCACCTGCTGGAAGCGGCGCTCGAGGGCCGGGTCCTTCTCGATGTACTTGCGGAACTCATCGAGCGTGGTCGCGCCGACCATGCGCAGCTCACCCCGGGCGAGCATCGGCTTGAGCATGTTGCCGGCGTCCATCGCACCCTCGCCGGTCGCGCCCGCGCCGACGACGGTGTGCATCTCGTCGATGAAGGTGATGACCTCGCCGTCGGAGTCCTTGATCTCGGCCAGCACGGCCTGCAGGCGCTCCTCGAAGTCACCGCGGTACTTGGCGCCGGCGATCATCGAGCTCATGTCGAGCGAGATGACGCGCTTGTCGCGCAGCGAGTCCGGGACGTCGCCCGCGACGATGCGCTGGGCCAGGCCCTCGACCACGGCGGTCTTGCCGACGCCGGGCTCGCCGATGAGCACCGGGTTGTTCTTGGTGCGCCGCGAGAGCACCTGGACGACGCGGCGGATCTCGTCGTCGCGGCCGATGACCGGGTCGAGCGAACCGGCACGTGCCGCGTCGGTCAGGTCGCGGCCGTACTTCGCGAGCGCCTCGAAGGTGTCCTCGGGGTTCTGCGAGGTGACCCGGCGCGAGCCGCGGACCTCTGCCAGCACCGACAGCACCTGCTCGCGATCGATGCCACCGAGGCGCCGCTCACCGAGCGGCGCGGTCGCGTCGGCACCGGCGAGCGCGAGCAGCAGGTGCTCGGTCGAGAGGAACTCGTCGGTCAGGTCGCGGCGCTCGTCGTCGGCGGACTCGAGCAGCGCGTGGAGCGCCTTGCCGATCCGGGTCTCGGTGCCGTACGCCGTCGGCAGCGAGGCCACCGTCGCGTCGACGGCGTCGCGCAGCGCGACGGGATCGGCGCCGACCTTGGTGATGATCGGCACGACCAGCCCCTCGGGCTGGCGCAGCAGCGCAGCGAACAGGTGGTCAGGGGTGACCTCGGGGTTGCTGCGTTCCTTCGCCGACTCGAGCGCGGCGGCGACCGCTTCGTTGGTCTTGGTCGTCCACGTCTTCGGATCGAGCGCCATCTTCGTGCTGCCGTGCCTTTCTGGGGTCGTGACGGTTCCAGATCATTCTACCGAATGATCACAAAACTTGCAACGTTGACACTCAACTTTGCTGAGCACCTGCTGCCGAGATCTCAGCCCTCCGGGACGGTGTCCGGAGCGGACTCAGCAGCACTGCTCTGGGCGGCACTGCTCTGGGCGGCGCTGTTCTCGCCAGCACTGCTCTGGGCGGCACTGCTCTGGGCGGCACTGCTCTCGACCGGACCGCCCTCGGCCGCTCGCGTGGCGGACGCGATGCGCTCCGCTCGTTGCCGTGCGCGCACCGCGGGGTGCTGCGGCGACGGCACGATCTCCTGTTCGGCCGTTCCACGGCCTCGGGTCGAGGCGAGCGACCAGGCACCCAGGCCGAGTCCCCAGCCGAGCACC
Organism: Actinomycetes bacterium; assembly: GCA_023389745.1. Lineage (GTDB taxonomy): Bacteria > Actinomycetota > Acidimicrobiia > Acidimicrobiales > Microtrichaceae > JAFAFN01. The sequence goes on along the minus strand of JAEWED010000055.1, from coordinate 156 downwards.
AGGACCAGGACCAGACCCAGGCCCGCGGCTGCGGTCCACCCGACGGCGTCGCCGACGTCGATGGTGCTGGTGTCCTCGGTCTCGGCGAGCTCGGTCCGGCGGGCCTCCTGGCGGTCGGCGTCACCGTCGACGGGTGCCTCGGTCGTGGTCGTGTTG
>JAEWED010000234.1 GCA_023389745.1 Actinomycetes bacterium | reverse complement strand
TCCGGAAATCGACACCCACACCCGGCGCGTTCCCACCCGTCGCCGAACCCGACGTCGTGTAGAAGCGAACCGTCACGTTCTCCGACGCCGGCTCATCCAACATCACCGGCACATACGCCGCGATCTGGCCCGACGCCACCTCCAACACCTCAGCATCAGCAACCCGCACCACCGGGACCTCGGGCACGAGCGGGCCGTTGCACGGCCCACCATCGGCGGTCTCCCACGGCTCGAAATCCCAGGTCAGGTTCGGCGCCTGGTTGAAGATGATCGACTGGCCGGTGCCACCGGGGTTCAGCGTTGCGCTGGTCGGACCGGTGGCCGAGCCCCACCAGTTGCAGGTCAGGTCGATCGTGCCGTTCGAGATCGCAGGCGACCAGGTGCTCCAGTTGACCCCATGGCTCACGGCAGAGTTGTTGCCGATGAAGCTGTTGCCGGTCACCGACGAGCCGTCGATGGTGCCGCCGCCGACGATCCAGTTGCCGACGCCTTCCTGGTTGCCGGTCTGACCCTGGCAGGCACTGCCGGGCTGGCTGAGCCCCCAGACGACACCGCCGGAGTTGTTCACGAACGTGTTGTCCGAGATCGCGTTGTTCCGGGTCTGGAACTTCTTGCAGATGTCCACCCAGACGCCCGAGCCGAGGCTCGTGAACGTGTTGCCCGACACGACGTTGTTCGAGTTGGTCAACACGATGCCGCCCGGGTTCCGGGTTCCACCGAGCTCGTCGATCTGGTTACCGGTGATGGTCGCACCCGGCTGAACGGTGCCGGTCGCGCCGCCGCTACCCAGGCCCTGCGTGCTGACGCCGGTGACGACGTTGCCGTCGTAGGTGGCCGTCAGCGGCGAGAAGCCCGCTCCTGCGGACTGCAACGTGAGGGCCCCGTACCGGAGATTCTGGATCCGGTTGTGGGAGATCTCCGTCGTGCCCGATGCGACCGACACACCCTGCACGGCCATCTGCGACGGGGTGGTGGGGTTGTAAGCGGGGGCACCCGAGATGACGTTGTTGACGATCGAGGTGCCTGTACCTGACCCGCCATGGAGGTGGATCATCCCGATCCGCAGCGTTCCACCCTGGAACGGGAAGCTCGCATCCCCCTGCGGATCGAGCTGGAAGCCGTCGATCGTCACGTCGGCGTTGGCGGTGCCGTATGCCGACGCCACGCTCGTGATGTCGGCGGTCGACCGGAAGGACTTCACGACCGACTCGGGCCCACGTGCACCGGCGCCGACGCCCGCGTTCACGCCGGCGTTGGCACCCCGGAAGCGGAGGCTCTTGTTGACCACGACGTTCTCGGGGTACGCACCCGCCGCCACGTTGACGATGTCACCGGTGCCGGCCTGGGCGACGGCGTAGTTGATCGTCAGACACGGGTTCAGCGCGTCCTGGCAGTTGCCGACGTCTGCACCCGTCGTGGCGACGTAGTGCTCGACGTCGACCGCCGATGCCGGATTGGCCACGACCACACCGAATGCGGCCGCCCCGATCAACGCTGCGGCCAGTCCGGCGCGCAGCGTCGTTCTCCCTCGTTCGCCCATTTCCGTTCGCTCCCAGCTGATGTGGGGCTCCCCGGACAGCAACCGGGTCCCCCCTGTGAATAATCTTCGATGAACAATCTTCGACAGTGTCACACGGCATCGTGCCGTGGACAAGCAACGTGTCAGAACCCGGTAACCGCCACCGGACGATTCGAGCTCGACGTGGTTCCCGTACCGAGCTGCCCGTTCTCGTTCGTGCCCCAGCAGCTCAGGGCGTCACCCGTGGTGAGCGCACACGTGTGCGTGGCCCCCGCCCGGACCTCGGTGACACCGGAGGTCAGCCCGAACACCTGCAGCGGCGTCGGCGAGCTGGCCGGAGATCCGGAGCCGGTGCCGAGCAGGCCGCCGGCGTTGTCGCCCCAGCACAGGACCCCTCCGGCGGTGGACCGGGCGCAGGAGTGCGAGGCACCGGCGGCCACGCCGAGCACCGAGCCGAGCCCGTTCACCGCGACGGGCGAGGGAGCGTTGGCCGAGCCGCCGTTCCCGATCTGACCGAGGGCGTTCGAGCCCCAGCAGCGAGCGGTCGAGCTGATCACCGCGCAGGAGTGCGCCCCACCGCCGACCACGTCGCTGCCAGCGGTGCTGCCGCCGGTGACGGTGACCGGAACACGGCTGTTGACCGTGAGCCCGTTGCCGACCTGACCCGACGTCGACCGACCCCAGCACTGGACCTCTCCGGTCGCGAGGACGGCGCACGTGTGCGCATAGCCGGCGGACATCGCCACGACCGGGGCCGACAGGCCGACGACGTCGACGGGGACGTGGCTGGTGGCGATCGCGTTGTTGCCGAGCTGGCCGGAGGTTCCCCAGCCCCAGCACTTCACACCGCCGGCGGTCAGCGCCGCGCAGGTGTGGTTGTCGCCGGTGGCCACCACCGACACTCCCGACGACAGACCGGTGACGGGCGTCGGCGTGGACCGGGACTGCGTGGTGCCGTCGCCGAGCTGACCCGAGGCGTTCGACCCCCAGCACCGAAGCGCCGTCGAGCTGTCGATCGCGCAGGTCTGGTTGTCGCCGGCAGCGACGGCACGAACACCAGCGGTCATGTCCGGCACCGCGACCGGCGTCCGGGACTCGACGGCGGTGCCGTCACCGAGCTGACCGAACTGGTTCCAGCCCCAGCACTTGAGCGCCCCCGCCGTGGTGATGGCGCACGTGTGGTTGTTGCCGAGGCCGAGGCGTGCGCCGACCGGCTGCGCCTGCGGCACCGTGGTGGTCGTGGACGTCGTGGTGGTCGACGTCGTGGAGGTGGTCGACGTCGAGGTCGTCGACGTCGAGGTGGTCGAGGTGGTGGACGTCGTCGAGGTCGACGTGGAGTCCGGAGCGGTGGTCGTGGTCGCCCCACCGGTGTCCGGCGTGGTGCATGCGGCGAGCACGATCGGCGACATGAGCGCGACGATCGCCGCTCGGGATTTCAGACTGACCCGCTTCACTTGCCCCTCCGCCCTCATTGAACTGAATTCAGCTATCTAAGAACATTCGACGCGCAATGTCGACCGGGCAGATCTACTCATGGACAGGATCTCCGCCGGTCGGCGCCCCACCGACCGATCCGAGGTGATCGGCCCACTGACGTGCGACGGTCCCGATCTCGAAGGTGGAGCGGCAGTGCTCCCGGGCCGCCGCACCGAGCCGTGATCGCAGGGCCGGGTCCTCGACCAGGCGACGCACGGCCGCATCGAACGCTGCGTGATCGTCCCTGGCCACGACGAACCCGGTCACGCCGTCGAGCACCACCTCCGCGATGGCGCCGACGTCGGTGCTGACCGCTGGCAGACCGGCGAACCCCGCTTCGATCAGGACCGCCGGCATGCTGTCGCCGCCGCGGCTGGCGAGCAGCATCGCGTCGGCGCTCGCCAGATGGCGGGCGACGTCGGGCACCGACCCCAGGAAGCGCACCCGTCCGGGACACCGGTGTTCAGCGAGCCGCTCGAGACGATCGCGCCCGGGCCCGTCACCGAGGACCACCAGTTCGGCGCCCGGCAGTTCGGCGATCGAGCCGATGGCCACGTCCATGCCCTTCTCGGCGACCAGCGCTCCGACCGCGACGAGACGCACTCGCCCACCCGACTCGTGCCCGCCCGCGCTGCGGTCGCCCGGGTCGCGGTCCTCGAACGGTCCGAGGGGGACCCCGTTGGGGATCACCTGCATCCGTGCCGGGTCGACGCCGACGATGCGAGCCAGGTCCGCCGCGGCGGATGCGCTCAGGGCGACGACTCCGTTCGACCGGCCGCAGTACCAGCGGACCCGCCGGACCCTCGACGGCCGGTCCACCCAGAACGAGGTCTCGGAGATCTGGCGGACCACCCATCGCCGCCGCGATCGCGATCCGACGATCGCGCACGCCAGCACGGCAGAGGAGCCGTGGGCGATCGAGACGTCGGCCCACTGCATCTCGCGGCGAAGCCCGAGCGCGCCCCGCGGATCCCATCTCGAGCGGCCGAGCACGCGGGCGTCGACGCCGCCCACGTCGCCGGCATGCAACGCGGACAGCCGACTCTCGTGTCCGAGCGCGAGCAGCTCCCGGTGGAGATCCGCGGCGAAGACCTGCGCGCCCCTGCGGTCGTCGTCGGAGAGCACATGGAGGATCCTCATGGCCGCCACCGCCGTCGCCACCGGGTCGTCGACGCCGTGAGGAGCTGGAGCGACCTCACACGCTGCGATGCCGAGTCGAGCGTGTAGTGCGCCAGGAACCGCTCGCGGAGCGCCGACACGTCGCCGGGCACCCCCTCGTCGAGCCGGGCGCCGAGTCGGGCGCCGATCGCCCGGGCGAGTGCCACCGGGTCGTCGACGGGCACGAGCCAGTCCCCTGCCCCGAGGACCTCGCGCATGGCGGGGATGTCGGTGGCCACGACCGGGACGCCGATCGCCATGGCCTCGAGCACCACTCCCGGCAGCCCCTCGGCGCGGCTCCCGCTCACCAGGACGTCCGAGGCCGCGAGCAGCACGAGGACGTCGGAGCGGGCGCCGAGGAAGTGGACGCGGTCCGCGACCCCGAGCGAACGGGCGAGGTCCCGGAGACGTTCGGTGTCGCCGCCCGATCGGCCGACGACGACGAGCTCGGCCCGCCGGCGCTCGGCCACGAGGGCCAACGCCTCGATCACCGTGTCGATCCCCTTGACCCGCTCGTGCCGAGCGATGGCGGTGAGCATCGCGTGGTCGCTCGCGATGCCGAGCGACGAGCGGACGTCGTCGGACGACACCGAGTCGATGAGCTCCGTGAGCGCTGCGGGCCGACCGCGGGGCACGACCGTGACCCCGTGACGACGGAGGAACCGTGGACCGTTCCAGGTCGCGACGGCGCTCGACACGGCGTGCACCCTGCTCGCGAGATGTGCGGCGACGACATCCGCGGCCCAGGCGGCGACGAGTCGTGGCCGGCGCAGCGCGTCGTCGATCGACGTCAGCTGGGTGTACGAGGTGGTCGCCCAGGTCGTGAGGGAGGGCACCCGGCACCACGCCGCAGCGAGCTGCCCGGCGAGATCGGACTCGAAGAGGGTGGTGTGCACCAGGTCAGGTCGCAGCGACCGCACGAGACGCACCAGGTTCCTCGTTCCCTCCCGTCGTTCGCCGAGCCCGGCGTGCAGGGTCGCGCCGCTGCGCTCGAACGCGTCGCGCAGGTCGCCCCGGTCGTGCAGGACCGCGACGTGGACCTCGCTGCCCGCCGCGATCCAGAACGGGATCATCTGGCACAACGACGACTCGGCACCGCCGGCTGCGAAGGAGTCGATGACGTAGAGCAACCGGAACGACCGCCTGCTCCCCCCGAGGGCCCGCCCGCCGAGGTTCCGATAGGCCTCGTCCAGTCGGTCGACGTAGCCCTGGCGGTCGAAGCGCTCCGCTGACGCCCACGAGGCCTCGGCGAGGCGGGCGCGGAGCGCTGTCGATGCGGCCAGCGACGCCAGCGCGCCGGCGAGCTCGTCCGGTCGACGGCGGGGCACCAGCAGGCCGTCGCGCCCGTGGTCGACGATCTGTGCCAGCCCACCCACGTCGGTGGCCACGACCGGAAGGCCGAGTGCCTTCGCCTCCATGACCGACAACGGCAGACCCTCGTCGTCGGAGCTCAGCGTGAACACGTCGCAGGCGGAGAGCACACGCGCGACGTCGCCTCGATGGCCCAGGAACCGGAACGAGTCGCCGAGCGCCAGGTCGCCCGCGAGCCCGCGGAGCTCGGACTCGAGCGGGCCCTGCCCCATGCACAGCACCGTCACGTCCACGCCGGCGTCGCGCAGCTGGGCGACGGCGTCGAGCAGGACGGGGTAGGCCTTCGTCGCTCGCAGGTTCGCAGCGATGCCCACCACGTACGCCGAGTCGTCCAGACCCATCTCGTCGCGGACCTCTCGTCTCGCCGCTGCCGACCTGACCCCCGCCACGTCGATCCCGTGCAGCAGGACCTCGGACCGCCGTCCCCACCGTCCCGACGAGGCGCGGGCCTCGGACGACACGGCGAATCGCTCGTGATCCAGCGGGTAGGTGAGCCGGTTCAGCAGCCGGGTGGTCCGGCCGTGGCTCACCCAGGAGTTGTGCTCGGTGTAGACGACGGCGGGCCCGCCGGGCATCGAGCGCAACGCGATGCGAGCGGCCGCCGCGACGAGCGGTGAGTGCACGTGGACGACGTCGATCCGTGATCGCCGGACGAGACGACGCAGGTCCCGGATCCATTCGGGCCGCGCCACCGACCCGGTCCCGAGTCGGCAGCACTGCACCCCTGCAGCGACCAGCTCCGGCTCCAGCGAGTTGGGCCGGTCCACGACGTAGCCGACGAAGTAGTCGACCCCACCCCTGCTGGCCTGCGCGTGGTGGAGCAGCAGCCGCTCCATGCCACCGGGACCGAGCCCCTTGACCAACCACAGGACCCTCGTCGGGCGGTCGTGCGCCTCGGTCGCCGAGGGGGTCTCCTGCGGAGGAACGGGGCTCGTCATCGATCGCCGTCGGCGCCCGACAGCCGGAGGATCTCGCGGTAGAAGTCGCTCTCGAGCTCGAGGGCGCTCGGTGCGCCGAACGCGATCAAGGCGCCGTCCTGGACCACCATCAGCCGGTCGCAGGCTCGCAGCGTGGACATCCGGTGGGCCACGACGACGACCAGCATGTCGTCCCTGAGCTCCTCCAGCGTCTGCGCGATCAGGTGCTCGCTCCGGGCGTCGAGGGAGCTCGTCGGCTCGTCGAGGACGAGCACGTCGGGTCGGCCGACGAGGGCCCTGGCCAGGCAGAGCCGCTGGCGCTGCCCGCCGCTGAGCCCCACGCCGTCGGAGAGCTCCCGTTCGTAGCCGCCGTCCATCGCAGCGATCTCGTCATGGATGTGGGCGAGCCGAGCTGCCTCGACCACCGCGTCGTCCCCGACGTCGCGGTAGAAGCGGATGTTGTCCGCCACCGATCCGCTGATGAGCCGCGGCACCTGGGGCACGAAGGCCGCACTCGTGTGCCAGGCGGTGAGATCGAGCTGCGCGGACGGGACGCCGTTGACGAGCACCGCACCACCGTTGGGGAGTCGGAGCCCGAGCAGCAGCTGGACGAGCGTCGACTTGCCGCTGCCGGACGGACCGACGATCCCGACCGCCTCGCCCCGCCGGAGCACGGCCGACACGTCGGTCAGCGCGGCGGCGCCGTCGCCTGGATATGAGTACCGGACCCGATCGAGGCGCACCTCGTCGACCCGCTCGACGACCTCGCCACCGGAGCTGCGACGAGCAGCCGTCAGGTCGGCGAGCTCCCGACGCAGGGTCTGCACGAAGGGCTCGTTGCTCATGATCGACGAGTACGACGACTGCAGCGCCTGGCCGTAGGTGAGCGACCGGAGCATGAGGATGAGCACCGCACCGACCGACGCCATCGAGTCGGCCGAGGCGAGGTAGATGCCGCCGACGGCGAGCAGCAGGGCCACGTACGCGGTCGAGGTGTAGATCGGGGCGATCGACGATCGCAGGAACAGCAGCCGGCGCTCCGCCGCCGCGGCCACCTCGATCCGCCCGACGATCTCGTGTTCGGCAGCGGACTCGACGCCGAACGACTGGAGCTCCAGGCCCATCTGCGAGGTCTCGCTCAACGACGTCGCGAACTCCATGCCGACGTCGGCGGCGTCCCGGGCGCGCGTCTTGATGCGGCGTCGCAGCGGCCCGAGCACCGCGCCGATCAGGCCGAGCAGCACCACGGCGGCGAGCGACCCGAGCGGGTTCATGACGACCGCGGCCACCAGGAGCGCGACGAGGGTGAACCCCGACGAGATCGCCTGGGTCATGGCGACGAGGAGGTCGGCGCCGCGTTGGGTGAAGGTCGTCAGCAGCTCCTGCAGTCGACCGGACCGGGACGACTGCTGAGCCTCCCACGAGGCGTTGAAGAAGGCGCTCGCCAGCGACGACCGCACCCTGGCGACCGACGAGCTGGTCAGCCGCGAGGACATCGCCCCGCTCGACAGCGCGAGGACGAGCCGCAGCACGACGACCGGCACGGCGAGCGAGGCGGCCACCGCGATCGACGCCTCGACACCCAGCAGCTCGACCGTCGCGTCGCCGCCAGCGACCGACACCGCCACCCGCGTGATGATCACCAGGAAGGCCGCCTCGACGGCACCGCCGACGAACGAGGTCGCGGCGAGCGCGACGAGCGGGGCGCGACGGCCGCCGAGCAGCAGATCGGACGCGGACGACACCGCCGATCTCAGGTCAGACGCCATGGGACCACGGTCGTCGGTTCGGGCGTCGACCGCCGGCCGGCACCGTCGTCACCCGGCACGTACCTGGGAGTACCGGTCATGCGCCTCGTCGACCGACCGGACCACCCGGACCCCCGCGTCGTCGAGCCGGTCGGCGACCAGCCGCGCCCACCGCGAGGCCTCCCGTCGGGTCAGCACGAAGTCGCCGAGGCCGATCTCGCCGAAGACGTCGATGGCCTTCTCGTCGTCGGAGACGTCGATGGGGAAGCTCGGCACGCCGGCGAGCAACCCGAACACCGCTGCGTGCAGACGGGACGACACCAGCAGGTCGAACTGCGCGTATCGGTCGACCAGCTGGCGGGGCGACAGGTCCTCGTCGACGAGCTCGACATCACGATCCAGCGAGGTCAGCAGCTGCTCCACCGCGGGACGGTCGCTGTCCACGTCGGTCACCTGGAGCGCGACGGCGACGTGACCCACGCGGCCTTCGGCGACGAGCTCGTCGACCATCGAACGCACCTGGTGCAGGTACGGGGCGAGCGGCGCGGAGACGACGAGCAGCAACCGTCCACCCGACGTGGCGTGCGAGGGGCGGTCGAGCGCAGGGGGCAGCGCGAACACGGAGTCCGGCAGACGACATGCGTGGGCGCTCGGCGAGAGCGATCGCAGGCGCGCCTCGCTCAGCGCCCCACGGGGATGGCACACCGTCGCACGAGCGAACTGCGAGCGGACCACCCTCGTGGCCGCCGCACCGTTCACGGCACCGACGTGGAGTCCGATCAGCGAGGTGGCCACACCTCGCCGTTGCGCCCAACGCAGCGCCGAGGTCCGTCGCAGCAGACCGGCCAGGTCCTTGCGACCCTGCCGGCAGTGGTAGATCACACCACCACGGCTCACCACCAGGTCCGCCGAGTCGAGGAACTCGGCGGTCTCCTCGTTCAACCCGCGGCGTGCCGTCCACGGAGCGAGCAGCTCGGCAGGGACGGCGCTCAGCGAGCCGGCCACGAGCGAGCGACGGTCGACCAGCGGAGGCAGGACCCGCAGGTCCGGGTGCTCGGCCAACGTGTGTCGGTAACCCTGAGCCCGTCGCGTCGCGTCGAAGTCCCTGATCGTGACCAGGCCGAGCTCGGCGTCGGGATCGGATCGCCGGACGAGCTCGACGGCCGCCAGGTTGAGGGCCGCGGAGCCCCGGTTCTCGTCGTCGTAGGCGTTCACGATCGCCACGGTCGCCACGTCAGCGACTCCTGTCGAGGGCCGTCGGCCTGCGACCGCGACGGCACCACAGCGGGGCCCGCGTCATCACCTGCTGGTGATCCAGCGCCTCCTCGTGCCCCACCTGCTCCACGCTAGTGAACGCTGCTCGGCGGGCACATGGGCGAAATTCACCGGCGCTCACCGAGGTTCGTCCTCGACGACGGTGGAGCGTCCCGGCGCCGATGGCTCGACGGCCGCAGGCGGCTCGAGGACCCGTCCGCGCACGCCGAGCGCCCAGTGCACGAAACCGAGGGCCGCCGGCGAGACGTCGGACCACCGATGCCGGTCGAGCACGCGGCTGAGCACCATCGCGCCCCCGAGTCCGACGGCGCGCACCCGGCCCAGCGGCCTGCTGTGACGCCACGACACGATCAGGTGGTTGCGCACCGAGTAGTAGGTGCGCCACCTGGCGCGTCGTCGTGGCTGCACCCTCGGCAGCGGACGGCCGAGCTTGCCGGCCCGTGCGCGCGCGTGGCGCAGCCAGTCGCCGTCGACGACGACCCTGCCGCCGGCGCTGCGGATCCCCATCCCGACGTCGAGCTCCTCGAAGCCGAAGAACAACGTCGCGTCGAACTCGACACCCAGACGGCGCAGGGCGCGCACGTTGTAGGTGGGTCGCCCGCCGCCGGTCACGAAGTCGACGTCGACCACTCCGTGGAGCTCCTTGTCGAGCAGCCGGGCCGATCCCCTGGTCCGACTGAAGCGCGCGCCGTTGAGGCCGACGGCGGCGACGTCCTCGTCGACGGACACCTGCTGGATCAGGTCGGCGATCGTGGCCAGGACGTCGGCGCTCGGCAGCGGGTTGTCGTCGCCGACGAGGGTGACCCAGTCGGGGCCCTCGATGTCGTCCTGGGCGAGCTCCAGCGCACGGGAGAACGCCCCGGCGGGACCTGCGTTCTCACCCATCGGCACGTAGACGAGCGGGCCGCCGTTCGGCCGGGCCGCCGACCGAGCGGACCCCTCGGGGTCGTTGTCCAGCACGTAGACGACCTCCGGTGGCTCCGTCTGGTCGTCGAGCGAGCCGAGCACCTCCTGCAGGCCCGACCGACGGCGATGGGTGCAGACGGCGACCGCCAGGGACGGTCGGTCGGGCCGCGCCGGCGTCGACATCACGCAGTCGCCAGATCCGTGACCGCCGAGATCACCCGATCGACGTCGTCGTCGGTCATCCCGGAGCCGCTCGGAAGGCACACGCCACGGTCGAAGCAGTCCTCGCTCACCGACCCTCCGACGCGGGGAACCCCGGCGAAGACCGGCTGCAGGTGCATCGGCTTCCAGGCCGGACGGGCCTCGATCTCCTGGCACGCCAGCGACGCGCACAGCTCGGTCGGGCCGTTCGATCCGTCCGTCGGGAGCAGCGCGACGGTCAGCCACGCGTTCGGCGTGCCACGGTCGTCCCACGGCATGAACTCCCATCCGAGCGCCCCGCCGAGCTCCTCGACGTAGCGCCCGTGGATCTCCCGTCGACGGCGGATCATCGACGGCAAACGCTCGAGCTGGGCGCGGCCCACGGCGGCCAGCAGGTTCGACAGCCGGTAGTTGTACCCGACGTCGGTGTGCTCGTAGTGGGGCACGGGCTGTCGGGCCTGCTGGGCGAGGTAGCGAGCGCGCTCCATGTCGTCGGCCGGGCCGACGAGCATGCCCCCGCCGCTGGTGGTCGCGATCTTGTTCCCGTTGAACGAGTACACGCCGTAGCGACCCCAGGTGCCCGCAGCGCGTCCCTGCCAGGTGGCGCCCAGCGCCTCGGCGGCGTCCTCGATCAACACGACGCCGTGGTCGTCGCACGATGCCGCCAACCGGTCGAGTTGCGCCGCCTGGCCGTAGAGGTCGACGACGACGATCGCCTTCGGGAGGCGCTCCCGTGCGGCTGCGGCGACGAGTGCCTCCTCGACGAGCGCGGGATCCATGTTCCACGTCTCGGTCTCGGAGTCGATGAAGCGCAGCGACGCCCCGAGGTACCGCACCGCGTTCGCGGGCGCGACGAAGGTGAAGGTCGAGACCCAGACCTCGTCCCCCGGACCGACGCCCGCCAGGAGCAGCGCCAGGTGCAGCGCGGCGGTGCCGCTGGCCAGCGCGACCGCCGCCTCGGCACCGGTCGCTTCGCAGATGTCGCGCTCGAAGCCGTCGACCTCGGGTCCGAGCGTCGTGATCCAGTTCGAGTCGAACGCTCGCAGCAACGCCGCGCGCTCCAGGTCCCCCACGTCGGGAGGTGACAGATAGATTCGCCCCACCTCGGCAGGCTACCGAAAACTTCTCCACGCGCCCGTGACGCACACCCCGCCAGTCATGCGTGTCGCGTCACGGGATCAGGCGTCGTCGGGCAGCAGGCCCTCGGCCCGCAACCGTTCCACCACCAGGACCCCCGACTCCTCGGTGTAGTGGATGCCGTCGGGGCGATCCGGTGCACCGTCCCTGCACCCTGCCCGTCGGTCGCACGGCAGCTCCGCCAGGTTCACGAGCACGGCGCCGGGTCGGGACTCGACGAAGTCCCGGAGCACCTGCAGGTACGCCTCGGTCTCGGCCGAGAACTCGGGGCCGGCATCGTCGGGCGGCGCCGGGACCATCACCACGAGGCGTGACCCGTCGGGCACGTCGCGGTCGTACGCCGCATCGAGCGCTGCCGCCAACCGGTCCGCCCACTCCACCGAGCCGGGAGCGAGCAGCTGTCCGCCGGGATCGCGGAGGTGTGCGACCTCGAGGGCGCTGGCCCAGAACACGATGTCGGGCTGCCACTGCGAGCCGAGCTCGCGCCGGGCCGCGTCGGCCTGCATCGCGCATCGTTCGTTGTTCGCCACCGCCGGGCTGCCGTCGGCCTTGAACGGTTCGAGGTCGACGACGGGGCATCCGGGGAACGCACCATCGGCAACCGCGTACCCGGTGGCGCGGCCGTCGGCGACGAACGCCGGCAACAGGCTCTGCGCCACGGAGTCACCCACGAGCGCCACGGCCGGGACGTCCGCGAGGTCGGGTGGGACCGCCGGCGCTGCGATCGCCGCGGCAGCGTCGAGCGGGTCCCGTCGAGCACCCGAGGTGCACACCAGCACGACGACGACCGCGGCGGCCACGGCGGCGCCGACCGCAGCGAAGGTCCGTCCGGGCGAGAGGCGCAGCGACATGCCGCGGCGCTCGACCCACCGGTGCGAGGCGAGTGAGAGCACGACGGTCGCCGCGAACCAGAGCACCCACAGCAGCGGTGCCGGCAGCCCGGTCCGTCGTTCGCTGAGGGTGATGATGACGGGCCAGTGCCAGAGGTAGGCGCTGTAGGAGATCCGACCGAGGCCGACCGCCGGCGTCCAGGACAGCCCGCGCCCGAGCGGCGAGGATCCCGACGCCGTCAACGAGCCCACCAGAGCTGCGGCGGCGACCGCGACGACGGTCGAGCCGCCGAGGTAGTAGGCCGCGGCCGAGTTCCGCAGCACCAGCACGCACACCGCCAGCACGGCGAGCGAGGCGACGCCACGACGCGCTGGCCACGAGCGCAGGAACCGGCCCGAGACCAGGGCGCAGGCGAGCAGCGCGCCGATCAGCGGCTGGTGCAGCCGCGCGACCGTGTTGAAGTAGATGCTCGACGGATCGCTGACGACGACCCCCAGCGCCATGACGACGATCGACACCACGGTGAGGACCGCCGCGGCGCCGGCGACACGGGCGAGTCGACGACCGCGAGCCGCCCAGAGGACCACCAGCGACCAGACGACGTAGAACTGCACCTCGATCGACAACGTCCAGGTCGGGGTGAGCGGCGAGCGGGCGACGAACTGGGCGAAGTACGACTGGCCCTCGACGGCGGCCCAGACGTTGGCGACGGACAGCAGCGTCGCGATCGCCTCGCCGCGCTGTCGGTACAGCTGACCGGGGGAACCGCTCGCGACGAGCAGCAGCGTCGTGGCGACCACCACGACGACGAGCATCGGCATGACGCGACGCAGCCGTCGTGCGACGAAGTCGAGTGTGGAGGGTCCGTCGACCTGAGGTGTCTGCAGCAGGATGCGGGTCACGAGGAACCCCGACAGGACGAAGAAGACGTCGACCCCGAGGAAGCCACCACCGAAGCCCGGGATCTGCGCGTGGTAGGCGAAGACGAGGAGGAACGCCAGGGCGCGCAGTCCGTCCAGGGCGAGCGCTCGCTCCGCCCGCCCTGCCGACTCGGTGCTCGGCGCCCCCGTCGAGACGGCATCCCTCTCGCCCATTGAACGGCTCACGCTATCTCCCGGAGCGTCACCCCTCCCGGTGTCGTCCGTCGGTGAGCGGTCATCGAGGGAGAACTACCGTGTGCCCCGGGGCGCATGGTGATGGAAGCGGTGTGGACCAGAACACCCGGATGGGTTCATCGAGTCGGACCCGACAAGGTGATGGTCGCTGCCTCAGGAGGGCGGGCACGCGAGCTCGGCGGACTGGCCGCCGCCGTCTGGATTGCGCTGGACCGACCAGGGACCCGAGGCACGATCTCACAGCGCCTCGACGGGGCCGGCTACGGCGGCGACCTACCGCCCGGGTCGCTCGACGACGCACTCGCACAGCTGCTCGACGCCGACCTGGTGGTCACCCTCGAGCAGACGACCGGGAACCGGGTGCCGTGAGCGGCACAGACGCACTCGACGAGCTGCTCCGGAGGGTGGCCGTGCACCACCTGCCCGGTGCCAGCGGGGCGGCACCGGCTCCGGCGGGCCGGGTGATCGACACCGCCGACGCCCTCGAGCTGGTCCGCCGCGCAGAGGCGGCGAAGCTCCTCGGGTCGTTGCGCGACTGCGTCGAGGACGGTGACGTGCACCTCCCCGGGGCGGCGCTCGACCAGCTCGAGCGACGGCACGAGGCGACGATGCTGTGGTGCCTGCAGCTCGAGGTCCGCCTCCTCGAGCTGCACGAATGGTTCGCGGCGGCGGGAGTCATCCCACACCTCGTCGTCAAAGGGCCCGCCGTCGCACATCTCGACGAGGCCGACCCGTCGTCGCGCTCGTTCGTCGATCTCGACCTGCTCGTCCGACCCGACGGCATCGACCGAGCGGTCGAGGTCCTCGAGGCGTTCGGGGGAACCAGGCCGTGGCCACCACGGCGCCCGGGCTTCGACCGGAGGTTCGCGAAGGGCGTCACCGTGACGATGTCCGACGGGATCGAGGTCGACGTCCACCGGATGATCTGCGACGGGGTCTTCGGTGCGCGCATCCCCCTCGACGAGCTGTTCGCCGAGCCCGAGCCCTTCCGGCTCGGGGGCGTGACGATGCACGCCCTCTCGCGCCCGCAGCGGTTCCTCCACGCCGCGTACCACGCGGTGCTGGGCTCCCCGATTCCGAGCCTGCACAGCCTCCGCGACATCGCCGGGTACCTCACCGCCGAGGACGTCGACGCCGAGGACGTCATCGCCACCGCCCGGCGTTGGGGCGGCGAGGCGGTGCTCGCCACAGCGGTCGCCGACACCCTCTCGACGCTCCCGGTCGCCGCACCCGCCTGGGACGATTGGGTGCGAGCGGTCCACATCGAGGGCGCCGAGGCGGCGATGATCCGCCGGCAGCGTGTCGAAGGCTCATCGATCGGCCGGGCGAAGCTGGACGTCGTGCGCGAGCTGCGCGGCCCCGGCCGCAAGTCGGCCTACGTGGCGGCGGTGCTCTGGCCGACGCCCGAGCACCTGCGTGCGAGAGGGCTCACCCGGACCGCGATGCTCCGATCGCTGATGACCCGCCGATGATCGACCGGGCGAGCGCCGGCGAGTCGCCGTGCACGATCCTCGTCACCGGCACGTTCGCCGCCAGGTCGCACAACGCCCGGAACCCCGCGTCGCCGCCGCGGTGCAGGTTCGTCGCGTGCGTCAGGAGCGCCCTCAGCGCGTCGACGGGTGCCAGGAGCTCGACAGAGCGCTCCGTGCCGAGGGCGAAGGCGGGGACCACGATCTCCGACACTGGGCCCACCTCGCCGCGCAGGCACCGCACGTCGGGCCGCAGCGCCCGCGGGTCGGTGTGGCGCGACGACGGAGTGGCGAGCCCCAGCACGGACCGGCTCACGTCGTCGAGAGCGAGGGGCGTCGGGCACGAGATCGCGGCGAGAGAACCGGCGCGCACTCCGATCATCTCGTCGCCCAGGTAGTCGCAGCCGGCCTGGACCAGTGCGGCGACGAGCGTCGACTTGCCGTGTTCGGACGCGGCGGGCAGGAGGACGACCCGGCCGTCCGGGGTGCGCACCGCGCCGGCGTGCAGCACGAGCGACGAATCGGAGCGTGCCGCGAAGTCGTGCACCACTCCCGGCAGCTGGGCGAAGAACCCCGACCGGTTCGGGAACTCCCAGGTCTCGGCCGCGTGCAGGTCGATCCCGCCGTCGGCTCGAGGGTCCGCATCGAAGAACACGTCGGGCGGCGCGTCCGATCGGGACACCCCGATGAAGTCGTCGACCGCCGCCAGCAGCTCCGGGTCGCTGCTGCGGAACGCCACCACACGATCCAGCAGGTCGTGCGACGCCCCGATGCGACGACCGGCCGGATCCTGGGTGGACCCTCCGACGGGCTCCGGGCGTGACCAGGTCGTGGTGCGACCGACCACCCCGAGGGCCACCAGCGCCTCGACTCCCCCGAGCACTTCGTCCTCGGGATCCACGGCATCGGGACCGACCACGTCGTGGGCCGTCGAGACGAGCTCGTCCAGCTCGAGCGGCAGCCGTTCGAGCAGCCTCGCCGCGGCCGGCCGGAGCAGGTGCACCCGGTCGGACAGCAGGTCGTACGCACAGGCGCCGTCCAGGAACCCGGCGAGCAGCACTCCCTCCGACCGCCACAGGCGACCATCGGCGGCAGCCGGACCCGGCGACGGATCGGTGCTCACCCGAACGTGCAGAAGGTGCCGACCTCGGTGTTGCCTGCGACGGTCAGGTACACCCGTACCCAGCCGGATCCGCCCGCACCGCCCCGGGTCCGCTCCCCACCGGTCGCGCCGGCGCCACCGGCCCCACCGCCGTTCGGGGTCACGGTGCTGCTCGCAGCCCCGGCGACCGAGCTGGCGCCGCCTCCGCCGCCGCCGCCACCACCGACGTAGGACAGGAACGGCCAGTTCGACGCACCACCGCTGCCGCCACCGCCGCCACGGACGTCGCCGCCGCCACCGCCACCACCGCCACCACCGTCGCGGTCGCCGGTTCCGTCCTCGCCGGCACCACCCGCGCCGCCGACGCCGCCCGACTGGGCGAGCCCTGCTCCGCCGCCGCTCGGAGGAGCGCTGCCGCCGGCACCGGTGCCGTCGCCACCCGAACCCGCGCGGCCTCGCTCCGCGGACTCGCCGCCTCCGTCGCTGCCGTTGCTGCCGCCGACGCCCCCGGCGCCGCCGTGCCCACGGCCGCTGTCGTTGGTCGCCCAGCCGCTGCCACCGCCACCGCCGCCTCCGCCACCCGCGACGACGAGGATGCCGCCCGGCCCGGACAGGGCGCTCGCTCCGCCCCCGCCACCGCCGGGCCCGGAGTCGGCCGAGCTCCCCTGATCGCCGCCGGCCCCACCCGCGCGGTAGCCGGCGCCGGCGACCCCGGGC
>JAEWED010000189.1 GCA_023389745.1 Actinomycetes bacterium | reverse complement strand
ACCCGCAGCCGCACCACCTGCAGGCCCTCCACCCGCACCCGCAGGCCCACCCGCGGCCCCGCCACCCGGGCCGCTCGCTGCGCCGCCGTCAGGGGTGCCGTACCCGGTGCCGCCGCCGGGGCAGGCGTACGGTCCGGCCCCCCACGGGCAGGCATACTCACCCGGCACACCTGTCCACCCGTACGCCCCGCAGCAGTGGGGCGACGCCCGGTACCAGTCGCAGCAGACCCTCTCTCGACCCGGCGGTGGTCGCCGAGCGGGGCTCTGGTTCGTGCTCGCTTCGGCCGCCCTGCTGTGCCTGGTGGGCGCGGCCGTCATCGGGTGGAAGGCGATGGACCGCGGCCCGGCCCACCCGGACACCTGGGACCCGGTGGTCCTCGAGCTCGTCGACTTCGTCGAGGCCGAACGCGGCATCGAGTTCGATCACCCGGTCTACGTCGACTTCCTCGCCCCGGAGGAGTACCGAGTGGTCGCCGGCGGCGTGGCGGACGTCGACGCGGTCGACGACGAACAGGCCGCGTACGCCCAACAGGCCGCGGAGGACGATCTGGCCCTCTACCGCTCGATCGGGCTGCTCAGCGGAGCGCCGGACCTCACCGCAGCGGGGGAGTCGCTCCTCGCGGACGGCACCGCAGCGTTCTACGACCCGAGCCAGGGCCGCATCGCGGTCAGCGGCCTCCCGGTCGACGGCGCGCTGCCGATCGAGCTGCAGAGCGTCGTGGTGCACGAGCTCGCGCACGCGCTGCAGGACCAGCTCGCCGGGTTGGGCGACGACGAGCCGGCCACGACCGAGGAGGCCGACGCGCTCCTCGCGCTGCTCGAGGGCGATGCCATGGTGGTCGAGCAGGCGTTCGTCGCCCAGCTCGACCCGGCCGTGCAGGAGCAGATCGCGGCGACCGAGACCGCGCGTGGTGACGCCGCAGAGGCAGCGCTGGCCGAGGCCGGGGTGCCCGAGGTGCTCAGCGTGATGTTCTCGCTGCCCTACGCCTTCGGGCCGAGCTGGGTGGCCGCGACGCTCGAGGGTCCCGGCGGGGTGGACCTGGCCGAGATGCTCGACGGCCCTCGGCCGACGACCGCGCAGGTCCTGGGGATGGTGCCCCGCTCGGAGCTGGAGCCCGCCACCGAGGTCGAGGAGCTCGAGGCGCCGGCCGGTGCCGAGGTGCTCTACCACGACACCTGGGGTGCGTTCTCGTGGGCGGTCAGCTTCGCCAGCTGGGTCGACACGAACCGGACCGCGGCGGCGATCGCGGGCTGGGACGGCGACGCGGTCGTCGTCTACGTCGACGAACGGGACCGTGTCTGCTTCGACGCCTTGGTCGAGACGACGTCGGACGCCGGGGCAGCCGCGTTCGCGGACGCGGTCGGTGGCTGGATCGAGCAGCTCCCGGCGGAGTCGGGTGCGAACTGGGCGATCGACGGCCGCTCGGTGAGCCTCACCTCGTGCGATCCCGGCGCCGAGGTGGTCGTCGCGCCGTCCCAGGACCTGACGGCCGCGCTCAAGGTGATGGCGACCAGGAACGGCGCCATCGCCGGCCTCATGATCGGCGGCGTGCCGCGCGACCCAGCGGGCTGCTTCGCCGATGGCATGCTCGATGCGTTCGGGGCCGACCGGTTGGCCGACGACGAGCTGGTCGGCACGCCGGAGTTCGAGCGCGTCCGGGCAGAGCTCGCCCTCCGCTGTCGCATCTGAGGGCTGTCAGATCTGAGGGCTGTCTGATCTGAGGGCTGGCCGATCTGAGGGCTGGCTGATCAGTCGCCCGCGAGCGCGTCCACGACGGCATCGAGCACGGCGCCCAGCAGCTCGTACGCCGAGAACATCGGCGCCTCGTCCTCGCTGAGCTCGACCGGGCCGTACTCGTCCTCGATCCCGAGGATCGTGCCGAGCACCAGTCGCACGTCGTTGATGGATCGCATCCACGACTCGAGCTGCTCCTCGGTGAGCACCTCGGCCTCGATCGTCGACTCGACGTCCGCGATGCCGGCCATGCGTGACTCGAGCAGCTCGGCGCCCGCCAGCACGGCGTATCCCGCGTTGCGCTCCTCGTCGTCGCCGTAGGGCGGAGGGAACAGCCGGCGCAGCGCCGGGCTGTCGGTGCTGAGCAGGTCCCGGACCTGGCCGACGAGGGCGAGCAGCAGCCCGCGGACCTCGGGGTCGAGGTCGACGTCGAACGCGCCGTCGGAGCGGCGCGAGAAGGGCCGGCGGCGGCGCCGGTCGAAGATGCCCACGGTCAGTCCTGCTGCATCGTGGCCCAGAGGCCGTGCTCGTGCAGGCGGAACACGTCGCGTTCGGCCTCGGTCCGCGAGCCGCTCGACACGACCGCCTTGCCCTCGGTGTGCACCTGCATCATCAGCCGGTTGGCCTTCTCCTTCGAGTGGCCGAACAGCTTCCGGAGCACGAAGGCGACGTACGACATCAGGTTGATCGGATCGTTCCAGACCAGCACGACCCACGGGGCGTCGAGGTCCGTCTCCGAGGTCGTGTCCGGCTCGAGGACCTCGACGGGAGCGGTCGAGCTCATGCGGTCTCCACCGACAGCGGCGGCGCCGACTCGATCGACGCGGCCCTGCCGGATGCCTCGGTCGCGGTGGCCGGCGCGTCGGTGTCGAAGAGACCCAGGTGGAACCACACCATCAGACCGACGACGGTCGTCGCCCCGGCGATGTGCGCCAGGACGATCCACGGCGGGATGCCGAGCTCGTACTGCGTGTAGCCGATGCCGCCCTGCACCACGATCGCGAGCAACAGCATCGAGCCGCGCTGCAGCACGGCGGACGGCGCACCCGACCGTGCCAGCCGGGCGAGCAGCACCACGACGACGACGAGGAAGATCCACATGTTGATGCTGTGGATCCGCACGACGTCGGGGAAGAAGAAGCCGAAGCGCCGCGCCTCGGCATCGCCGGCGTGCGGGCCGCTCCCGGTGACCAGGGGACCGGTGACCATGAGCGCCGTGGCGCACACCGCGGCGACCCTGGACAGGGTGACGTCGACGCCGCTGACGACGGCGCGTCGCTCCTCGGTGCCGTGCCGCGCCTTCCAGACCAGGTTCACCGCAGCGACGAGCAGGATCATCGAGAGCACGAAGTGTCCCGCCACGGCCGCCGGGTGCAGGTGGACGAGCACCGTGATGCCGCCGAGCACGATCTGGCCGACGACGCCACCGACGAGCGCGAAGGACCACCACACCAGGTCCCGGCGGTAGGGGCGGCGCCGGAGCGACCCGAGCACCGCGGCCATGACCGACAGGGACACCATGCCGGTGAAGAGTCGGTTGACCTGCTCGATCGTCTGGTTGGTGTTGCCGAACCGGATCAGCTCGCCGTCCGCGCAGTTCGGCCACGTGTCGCAGCCCATTCCCGATCCCGACAGCCGCACCGCGGCGCCGGTCACGACGATCGCGGCGATCATCACGAGCGCGAACACGGTCACCGTGCGATAGCGGTCCGCCGAGATCGTGAAGCGCTCCGGGCGTCCCGAGGGGGGTTCGAGTCCGTCGCTCATCGAACGCGAGGTTAGGGCAGCGCCCCGCCGGCTCACCCATCGCGGACCCCGGTGCGGGCGCCCCCGGCCGACGGGCGGCCGGGAGGCGACGAGGGCAGATCCGGCCCGTGATCGCAAGTCCGGCACCGTCCCGCCAGGGTTGGCCCGCGAGCCGCGGCGCCGCGTACGTTGTGGATGTCATGGTGGCATCGACCCTCCACCCCCGGCCGTCGATCGGGACCGTCGTCAGCGCCTACGTGGCCCTGACGAAGCCCCGGATCATCGAGCTGCTCCTCGTGACGACCATCCCGACGATGGTCGTCGCCTACGGCGCTCTCCCGCCGCTGTGGTTGATGCTCGCGACGTTCGTCGGCGGCTCGCTGGCCGCCGGTGGCGCCAACGCGGTGAACATGTACGTCGACCGCGACATCGACGCCAAGATGGAGCGCACCAAGGGGCGCCCGCTGGTCACCGGAGTGATCTCGCCCCGGTCGGGCCTCACGTTCGCACTCGCCATCGAAGCCCTCGCGTTCGTCTGGCTCTGGGGGACGGTCAACCTGCTGTCCGCCGTGCTGGGCCTGACCGCCTGCCTCTTCTACGTGTTCGTGTACACGCTCTGGCTCAAGCGCACCTCGAAGCAGAACATCGTCATCGGCGGCATCGCCGGCTGCATCCCGGTGCTGATCGGCTGGTCCGCGGTGACCGATTCGGTCAGCGCCACCTTCAGCCTGGCCCCGTTGTCGCTGTTCGCCCTCATGTTCTTCTGGACGCCCCCGCACTTCTGGGCGCTCGCCATCAAGTACAAGGACGACTACGCACGGGCCGAGGTCCCGATGCTGCCCGTCGTCGCCAGCTACCGCGAGACGACCCGACAGATCGTGCTGTACACGGTCCTGGTCGTGGCGTCATCGCTCGTCTTCGGTTGGGCGGCCGAGCTCGGCGCCCTCTACCTGGCCGGCGCGCTGCTGCTGGGCGGCACGTTCACGTGGATGTCGATCCAGGTGATGCGCACGGAATCGCCGGCCAAGGCCATCAAGTTGTTCACGTTCTCGATCACCTACGTCACGTTGCTGTTCTGCGTGATGGCCGCCGACGTGCTCATTCGTCACGGCGTGGTGGCATGAGGGCGAACGAGAGGGTCCCTGTGACCTGAGGGTTTTCTTCGCCGGCGGGTGCTCGGAGTAGTGTCCCGTCCGGCAGCGGTTGGACCGCTGTTCCGGGCCTTGCCCGGAGCACGGAACCTGTTGTGGCACGGCTCAGCTGGAACGAGCCGGAATCCATGACCATGGTTGGCACGCCACCTCCGAGTGGCGCAGACGAGGGCACGACGACATGGCACTGACGGAGACGAGACCCGAGACCCACAGCGACGTCGGCACCGACGACGCCGTCGGCGCGTGGACACCGAGCCCGATCGTTCGGCTGCTCGGAACCGGCGACCACCGGTCGATCGGCCGCAGCTTCATCACGCTGTCCCTGCTCACCCTGCTCGTGTCCGCCGCCGGCCTCGCCCTCGCCGGCATCGACGGGCTCTCCGACGACGGCCTGCTCGGCGTGCCCGCCTCGCTGTGGGGCAGCTCGCTCGTCGGTCTGGTGCTGCTCGGCGCCCTTCCGCTGCTGCTGGGCCTCGCCATCCAGATCGTGCCTCGCCAGGTCGGCTCCCCGGCCATCGCCTTCCCCCGCGCCGCTGCGCTGTCGCTGTGGGGCTGGCTCGTCGGCGCCGTCATCTTCATCGTGAGCGCCGTGCTCGACGGCGGTGTCGGTGGCACCGACAACGACGCCGCCCGCCTCGGCAACGTCTCGATGGGTCTGATCCTCGTCGCCATCGCACTCGGCTCGATCGCCGTCGCCACCACGGTGCTCTCGCACCGCCCGCTCGGCATGGGCCTCTCCAAGGTCCCGTTCTTCTCCTGGTCGATGCTGATCGCCGCGCCGGTGTGGACGCTGACCCTCGCCTCGGTCGCCGCCCACGTGCTGCTCGGCCAGATCACGCAGGCGAACGCCCCGGGCCTCGCCGAGAACTTCGACGCCGGCATCGCCTGGTTCCTCGGCGTGCCGGCCATCTACATGCTCGCCATCCCCGTGCTCGGCATCGTCGGTGACGCGGTCGCCAAGACCTCCGGTCGCCGGATCGTGCACTACGGCCGGTTCCAGGGACTGATCGCCGCCTACGGCGTGCTGTCCTTCGGTGCCTGGGCCCAGTCACCCCGTGCGGTGCAGACCTTCGTGTGGGTCGGCTTCGTGGTGCTCGCCGCCCTGCCGGTGCTCGGCGTGATCGGCGGAGTCGCCGACACCCTGCGTCGCGGCAAGGTCGCGGTCACCCCCGGTCTGCTCGGTGGTGTGCTCGCTCTGCTCCTCGTGCTCGGCGGCGTGCTCGCCGGTGCACTGCAGGCGCTCGACTCGGCGGGCAAGGACACCCTCTTCGCACTCGACCTGACCGCTCTCCACTGGGCGCAGGCGCTCTTCCTGGTCGGCGCAGCGGTCGTCGGAGCCCTGGGCGGCGTCGCCCTGTGGAGCCGTCGCCTCTTCGGCGCCGACGCCCCGGCCTCGGCCAACGGCTCCGTGTTGGCAGCGTTCCTCGGCGGCGGCCTGCTCGGCGTCGTCTACGTCCTGCAGAGCATCCTCGCCCGCGACGGCGGCGAGGGCATCGCCTCCGAGGCCTTCGGCGTCATCGTGGCCATCGGTGCCGCGCTGCTCGTGCTCGGTGCGCTCTCCGGGCTGGCCGCGGTGCTCGCCGCCTCGAAGGCCGGTGCGACGGCGGAGTCCTCCGACGACCCCGACGGCCTCACCCTCGAATGGGTCGAGCCGACCGTCGCCGACTCCCCGCTGCGTGACTACGAGATCGCCGTGGTCCGCTCGCCCTACCCACTGCTCGACCTCCGTGACGGCGGATCCGACGAGGAAGGCTCCTGATGGCCGACACCACCCAGGCACTGCCGGGTTCGCTCGCACCGGTGAACCTGCCCCGACGCCGCGAGCTGCTGTTCGGCACGGCGTTCGCCACCGCCGGCATCGCGATGGTGCTGGTCACCCTCATCGGCCACTACATCTCCACCCGTGACGCCGCCGGCGCCGCCTGGCTGGCCGAGAACAACATCCCGCTGACGCAGCCCAACATGCAGCTGCTGACCCTCGGCATGTCGGTGGTGACCATGCAGTGGGCCGTCTGGTCGGTGAACCAGGACGACCGCTACCACACCTACATGGCGCTGGGCGTCACGCTCCTGCTGGGCATCGCCTTCGTCAACCAGACGACCTTCCTCTACCACGAGGCGCAGATCACCATGGCGCAGCCCGAGGGGCCGCTGTTCTACGCGGTCACCGGCGGCCACCTGGCGATGACCATCGCCGGCCTGGTGTTCATCGTCCTCATGGGCCTCCGGACGCTCGGCGGCCAGTTCTCGAGTCGTCACCCCGACGGGATCAGTGCATCGGCGATGTTCTGGTACGCGTGCGTCGGGCTGTACGCAGTCCTCTGGTTCGCCGTCTACGTGCAGAAGTGAGCTGAGCGATGATCACCCGCGGTTCGAAGTTCTTCTACGGCGCAGCAGCCTTCCTGTACCTCACGGCCCTGGTCTACGGGTTCGTGACGGGCGCCTCGGCCCACGGCGGCGTGCTCGCCGTGTTCTCCGACGGTGCACTCGTCGACTCGATCGTCGGCCCGATCTCCTTCGGCTGGAAGGGCTGGGTCGGCGACCAGATCGGCTACTCGGTGCTCATGGGTGCCGCCGGCGCGCTGGCGGTCATCGGCGGCCTCACCTCGGTGTTCCGCGACGGCTCGCCCGAGGCGCTCGCCGAGCTCCAGGGTGCGACGGTCGAGCGGTCCGTCATCCAGGGCGACACGCTCGTCGACCTCCGGGTCGCCTCGCCCCAGGGCTTCAACGTCTGGCCGCTCGTCGGTGCGCTGTCGGCCGGCCTGCTGGTCATCGGTGCTGCGATCTCCTCGACGGTGTTCATCATCGGCTGCGTGGGTCTCGCCGTCGTCGCCGTCGAGTGGACGGTCCGCACCTGGGCCGACCAGGCGACCGCCGACCCGGCCGAGAACAACACCTTGCGGAACCGCCTGATGTACCCGCTCGAGATCCCCGTCGGAGCGACCATCGGTGTCGCCATCATCGTGCTGTCGATGTCGCGGATCCTGCTCGCGGTGCCGAAGCTGGGCGCCGTCTTCCTCGTGATCCTCGTCGCCGTCGCGGTCTTCGTCGTGGCGATCCTGCTGGCCAACCGACCGGAGCAGAAGCGCTCCGTGCTCACGGTGGCCTTCGCCATCGGGGCGGTCCTGATCATCGGTGGCGGCATCGCCGCTGCGATCGTCGGGCCGCGAGAGGCATCGGAAGACACGGAACACTCACTGCCGGCGAACGGACCTGCGGGTCTGGTCGACACGGCTGGACCGATCGGCCTCGACGGCGCCGCCGTCGTGGGCAACTGAGAGGTAGCTGGTGCGGAACAAGCGCAACTCCACCATCGCGACGGCCATCGGACTGGTCGTCGTCCTCGGCGCCATCTACCTGATGGTCCGGGACATCGGACTACCCGAGGGACGACCCCTCACGACGCTGTCCCCCCGTGGCGAGAAGTCCCAGAGCATCCAGAACCTGATCATCCCGGTGTTCGCGATCGCCGGTCTGGTGTTCGTCTTCGTCGAGGTCGGGCTCATCTGGCTCACGGCCCGCTTCCGTCGCAACCCCGAGGACGTCGAGGGTGTCGACGAGCCCGAGCAGGTCCACGGCAACACCAAGCTCGAGATCGGCTGGACGATCGTCCCGGCGCTCCTGCTCGCGGTGCTCGCCGTGTTCAACGTGCAGACGATCCTCGCCATGGACGACGCCGAGGATCCCCTCGAGGTCACCGTCATCGGTCAGCAGTGGTGGTGGGAGTACCGCTACGACGTCGACGCCAACGGCACCGTCGACATCATCACCGCCAACGAGGCCGTCATCCCGGTCGGTCGTGACGTGGTCTTCAAGATCCAGTCCAACGACGTGATCCACAGCTTCTGGATCCCGGCGCTCGCCGGAAAGATGGACGCCGTGCCGGGCCGCACCCACGAGCGGGTGCTGCAGTCCAACGAGGTCGGCATCTTCGAGGGCCAGTGCACCGAGTACTGCGGCCTCTCCCACGGCGTGATGCGCATGCAGGTCAAGGCGCTCGAGCCCGCCGACTACGACAAGTGGATCGAGCAGCAGACGACGCCTCCGGCGCAGCCGGCAGCCGACGACGAGCTCGCCATCGCCGGACAGGAGCTCTTCGTCACGCAGTGCAGCTTCTGCCACCAGGTCAACGGTCTGACCCCCGACTCGAAGGCTCCCTTCGAGTACTCCGACGAGCCGGACCCCGACTACGGCAAGACCGTCGACATCACGATCGCCTCGGGGAACGCGCCGAACCTGACGCACTTCATGACGCGCGACTACTTCGCCGGCGGTCTGCTGCCACTGTGGGAGGGCGACATCAAGCCCGAGGTGCAGCCGAGCGGAACGCCCGACGAGAACAACATCAAGGCCTGGCTGCGCAACCCCGAGGACGTCAAGCCGATGAACCCGAACAACAACCAGGGCATGCCGAACTACAACCTGAGCGAGGAGCAGATCGAACAGCTGACTGCCTTCCTGCTCACCCTGAAGTAGTGGGGAGCACTGAGATGTCGACTGCACTCCGGAAGCCAACGAGGGAAGTGACCACCTGATGGCGATCATCGAGGAACAGCCTCCGCTGGAGCTGACCACGGGTGACACCAAGGTCAGCACCGCCGACCCCATGGGCGTGTTCGCCCGACCGAAGGCCAGCCACGGCTGGCGGTCCTGGGTCAACACCGTCGATCACAAGAAGATCGGCATCATGTACGGCGTCGCGTCGTTCTTCTTCCTGCTGGTCGGCGGGTTCGAGGCGCTGCTGATCCGTACGCAGCTGGCGGTGCCGGGCAACGACCTGCTCTCGGCCGACCTGTACAACCAGGTGTTCACCATGCACGGCGTGACCATGGTCTTCATGGTCGTCATGCCGCTCGCATCGGCGTTCGCCAACTACCTGCTGCCGCTGCAGATCGGCGCCCGTGACGTCTCCTTCCCCAGGATGAACGCCCTGTCGCTCTGGATCTGGCTGCTCGGCGCGATCTTCTTCAACACCTCCTGGCTGCTCGGCGGCGGTGCCGACGGCGGCTGGTTCAACTACGCCCCGAACTCCGGCGTGGTGTTCTCACCCGGTCACGGCATCGACTTCTACGCCGTGGGCCTGCTCATCATGGGCATCGGCTCGACCGTCTCGGCGGTCAACCTGACGGTGACCGTGCTCAACATGCGTGCACCCGGCATGACGCTGATGAAGATGCCGGTCTTCACCTGGATGACCTTCGTGACCCAGGTCCTGCTGGTCTTCGCCCTGCCGGTCATCACCGTGGCGCTGCTGCTGCTCACGCTGGACCGCATGTTCGGTGCAACGTTCTTCGACGCCTCCAAGGGCGGCGATCCGTTCCTGTGGGAGCACCTGTTCTGGATCTTCGGTCACCCGGAGGTCTACATCATGATCCTTCCGAGCTTCGGCATCGTGTCCGAGATCATCCCGGTGTTCTCCCGCAAGCCGATCTTCGGTTACCCGTTCATGGTCGGCTCCGGCATCGCCATCGGCTTCATGGGCTGGGGCGTGTGGGCCCACCACATGTTCGCCTCGGGCATGGGCCAGATGTCGATCCTCGCCTTCTCGCTCGCCACGATGTTCATCGCGGTGCCGACCGGCGTGAAGATCCTCAACTGGCTGGCCACCATGTACGGCGGTCGCCTGCGCTTCACCACGGCGATGCTCTTCTCGATCGGCCTGGTCGGCATGTTCACCATCGGTGGACTCTCGGGCGTGAGCCACGCGTTCGCCCCGGCCGACACCCAGCAGACCGACACCTACTACATCGTCGCCCACTTCCACTACGTGCTCTTCGGCGGCGCGCTGCTCGGCCTCTTCGGCGGCATGTACTTCTGGTGGCCGAAGATGTTCGGTCACTTCCTGGGCGAGAAGGTCGGCAAGTGGCACTTCTGGCTGATGCTGGTCGGCTTCAACCTGACCTTCGGCCCGCAGCACATCCTGGGTCTCCAGGGCATGATGCGCCGCACCTGGACCTACACCGACAACCAGGGCTTCAACACCTGGAACCTGGTGTCGACCATCGGTGCGTTCATCATCGCCGTGTCGCTGATCGTGTTCATGGCGAACATCGCCTTCAGCTACCGCAAGCACCGTCGCAACCCGGTCAACCCGGGCCCGGATCCGTGGGACTCCCGCTCGCTCGAGTGGATGATCCCGTCGCCGACCCCGGAGCACAACTTCGACGAGGTGCCCGTGGTCGAGGACTTCGACGAGTTCTGGCACCGCAAGTACGGCCACGACGAGAACGGTCGACTGGTGCGCATCGCCAAGACCGAGGACGTCGTCCAGAGCGGTGACGCGACCGACGTGCACCTGCCGTCGCCGTCCTACTGGCCCCTGGTGCTGGCCTCGGGCCTGCCGCTGGTCGGCTACGGACTCATCTTCAACCTGTGGTGGGCCCTGCCGGGCGCCGCGCTCGTCATCGCCGGCTGCTACGGCTGGGTGATGGAGCCGTCGACCGACCCGGACGCCGGACACCACCACGACGACCACGACGACCACGACGGCGACGACGAGGGTGCCGCAGCCGAGCTGCCCGAGGGCAGCGCGGACGACGGCGACGCCGCCACGGGTGACGGCGACGCCGACGTTCCTGCCGGCGACGCCGACACGCTCGTGACCGCGCAGACCGAGGAGGCCCCTGTTGTCTGATCTGGCCTACGAGGAGGTCGAGGACCTCGAATTCCCCGACGACGTCCACGCGACGTCGACCGGCATCTCGAACGAGAAGCTGGGCATGTGGGTGTACCTGGCGTCGGACTGCCTGCTCTTCGGCGGCATGATCTCGACGTACCTCATCTACAAGAACCGTCCGGCCGAGGTCGCGAACCTGGCGGGTAGCCATCACATCCCGTCGGACTACTTCGACATCCCGTTCACGTCGATGACGTCGTTCATCCTGCTGATGAGCTCGCTCACGATGGTGCTCTCGGTCAACGCGATCATGCGCGGCGACCTGACCCGCATGCGGCTCTGGCTGACCGCCACCGCCGTGCTCGGTGGTCTGTTCCTCGGTGGTCAGGTCTACGAGTTCACCGAGTTCCTGCACCACGGACTGGGCTTCACCACCAACGTGGCGTCCTCCGCGTTCTTCGCGCTGACCGGCCTGCACGGGGTGCACGTCGCCGTCGGCGTGATCATGCTGGTCTCGTTGATCGCCTTGTCGTTCCGACGGAAGATGCATGCCGAAGCGGTCGAGGTCATCGGCCTCTACTGGCACTTCGTCGACATCGTCTGGGTCCTGATCTTCACCATCGTCTACCTGATCCCCTGAGGAGCATCTGGTGACCACCGACATCACAGAGGTCGATGACGACTCCGCCGTCCATCCGGGGGAGCACCACAGTCACGGTCCGACCGACGGCCAGTACTTCACCATCTTCTGGGTGCTCGTCGTCCTGACGGCCCTCGAGGTCTCCACCGAGTGGTGGACGGACTGGTTCGGCGAGGGGTCCCGCAAGATCGCGGTGCCCGTCCTGATCATCCTGATGGTGATCAAGTTCTTCCTGGTCGCCCTCTACTTCATGCACCTGAAGTTCGACAGCCCGCTGCTCAAGCGCAGCTTCTACTTCGGCATGATCCTGGCCATCGCCGTCTACGGCATCGCGCTCACGGCGATGAACTTCTGGGAGGACTCCGGCAGCACCCGGTTCAACAACCCCCCGCCCGTGCCCCCGCCGCCGTTCTGCGAGACCTCGCAGATGCCCGGCGAGTGCCCGGCGGACTGACGAGGACACACGATGATCGCCTCCGCCTTTCCGAGTTGGACACCTCACATCGAGGTCTGGCTCCTGGTCGGCGGCCTCATCGCCCTCGGCGTCTACGCGTCGAGGGTGATCCAACCGAAGGCGGTCGCCGCGGGCGAACCGCCGATCACCTCGCACCAGAAGGCCTGGTTCTGGTTCGGCGTGTTCGTGTTCTGGATCGCCGCGGACTTCCCGATGCACGACATCGCGGAGCAGCGCCTGTACTCGGTGCACATGCTGCAGCACTCGCTGCTGATGGTGGTGTTCCCGCCGGTCATGCTGCTCGCGACACCGACGTGGTTGGCTCGCCTGGTCATCGGTGAGGGCGCCTTCAAGCGCTTCGTGTACTACTGGGCGCGCCCGGCGCCAGCGCTGCTGACCAACCTGTTCCTCACCGCCCTGACGCACTGGGCGTGGGTGGTGAACAACTCGATCGCGAACGCCTGGCTGCACTACGGCGTGCACACGCTCATGGTGTTCTCGTCGCTGCTGGTCTGGATGTGCGTGTGCGGCCCGATCCCCGAGCTGCGTGTCGGCCCGCCGCTGAAGATGCTCGTCATCTTCCTGCTGTCGATCATCCCCACGCTGCCCGCGGCGTTCCTGACGACCGCCGAAGAGGTGCTCTACCAGGGCTACAACGAGCCGATCCGGCTCTGGATGAGCGTCGAGACCGACCAGCAGCTCGCGGGTGTGATCATGAAGGTGATCACCGGGTCGTACCTGTGGATCATCATCGCGGTCATCTTCTTCAAGTGGTCCCTGGGTGAGCGCTCCCAGAAGGTGAAGTACCGCGGCAAGTTGGTGCGCCAGGACGGCAGCGTCGTCGACGAGCGAGGCCCGACGACGGTGAACCACGACGCCCGCGAGCGCCACGGCGTCTGAGCCTCGGACCCGCTCCCAGCGGGGCTACTCCCAGCTGAAGAGCGCGGCCGCGGCGAGCGGTGCAGCGATCGCCCAGGCGGTGAGCGAGATCCACGCCCAGCCCGCGACGGCGCCACCCTCGATCAACGATCCCGTGAGGATCTCGGCGAGCGGGGCTGCGGGCAGCACCTTCACCACCGCCTCGAGCGGCCCCGGCAGCTCCTCGAGCGGGATCACCATGCCGCCGGTGAGCAGCAGGACCAGGTAGAGCGCGTTCGCGCCGGCGAGCGTCGCCAGGCCCGGCAGCGTGCCCGCCATGAGCAGTGCGATGCCGCCGAACGCCGCGGTGCCGAGCACGGCGGCGGCAACGGCGGGCAGCCAGCCGGAGCCCGGCGGGGACCACCCCAGCGCCACGGCCACGGCGACCAGCAGCACCCACTGGGCGACCTCGGTGACGAGCACCGTGGCGATCTTGGCGCCGACCCAGCGAGGTCGGCCGAGTGGCGAGGCCCCCAGCCGCTTGAGCACCCCGTAGTGCCGGTCGAAGCCGGTGCCGATGCCGAGCGAGACCAGCGAGGTCGACATGATGGCCAGCGCCAGCACCCCGGGTGCGAGGAAGTCGACGGGCTCGTCGGTCGGCACGGGCAGGACGTCGACCGACGAGAAGAAGACCAGGATCAGCAGCGGGATGCCCAGCGAGACGAGCAGCTGCTCGCCCTGGCGCGAGGACAGGGCGAGCTCGACGCGCAGCTGCGACAGGAACGCCCTCATGCCTGCTCCTCGCCGCCGGTGAGGCGTCGGAAGACGTCGTCGAGGCGTTGGCGCTCGGCCCGTAGGTCGGCCAACGGCAGGTCGTGCTCGGCGAGCCACGACGTGATCGCCGCGACCGTGGCCGGGCTCGGTGCGGCCGCGACCCGGTACTCGCCCCGCGACACCTCGTGCACGGTCGCGCCCACCGCGGCGGACAGCGACGCGACGTCGAGGCCGGGAGCGGCGCCGAAGCGCACGTGGTCGGCCGCGTCCGCGGTGATCAGCTCGCTGGGCGCCCCGGCGCCGACGACCTTGCCGCGGTCGATGATCACGACGTGGTCAGCGAGGCGTTCGGCTTCGTCGAGGTCATGGGTGGTGACCACGACGCACACGCCGTCGTCCCGCAGGTCGGCGATCACCGAGCGGATCAGGTCGCGTCCGGCCAGGTCGACCCCTGCGGTGGGTTCGTCGAGGAACACGCAGCGGGGTCGCCCCACCAGCGCGAGGGCCAGCGACAACCGCTGCTGCTCGCCCCCGGAGAGCCGTCGGAACGTGGTGCGCCGGCGGTCCTCGAGTCCCACGGTGCGCAGCAGGTCGTCGGGGTCGAGCGGATGCTCGAAGAACCCGGCGTACTGCGCCAGCACCTCGGGCGGTCGGATCCCGGTGGGGATGCCGCCCTGCTGCAACATGATGCCGACGACCCGGCTCAGCTCCCGGTGCTGGCGCATCGGGTCCAGCCCCAGCACGCTGCTGGTCCCGCCGTCGGCCCGTCGGTACCCCTCGAGGTGCTCGATGGTGGTCGTCTTGCCGGCGCCGTTGGGTCCCAGCACCACCGTGACCTCACCGGCCTCGGCGGAGAAGCTGACGCCGTCGACGGCCACGGTGTCGCCGTAGCGGACGACCAGCTCCTCGACGACCACGCACGGCACGCCGAGACCCTACCGCTGCACGATCGCGGGCAGTTCCGACGGCTCGCCGATCACGTGCACCGCCCCTGCGTCGCACAGCTCGTCCTCGGTGCCGTAGCCCCACAGCACGCCGACGCAGTCGAGCCCGTGGATCGCCGCGCCCCGCACGTCGTAGCTGCGGTCGCCGACCATCACGCACCCTGCGGGGTCGGGTGCGCCCAGCTCGCCCAGGGCGCGACCGAGCACGGCGTCCTTGGTCATCGACGAGGCGTCCATCGAGGCCGCTCCGACCACCTCGAAGTGGTCGGTGAGACCGAAGTGGTCGAGCATCTGCCGGGTCGGCCCCTCACCCTTCGAGGTGGCGGTCGCCAGGCGATGCCCGGCGTCGCCGAGACCGGCGAGCAGGTCGGGCACACCCGGGTAGACCGAGGCCTCGTAGACGCCCCGGTCCAAATAGCGCTCGCGGTAGACGAGCGTCGCCTCATCGATCTCCTCCGGCGCGAACCCGAGCTCGCCGAGCATCACCTGCAGCGGCGGACCGATGTTCGCGGTCAGCACCTCACGGTCCGGCACCTCTCGGCCGAAGGTCTCGAAGGTGTGCTCCAGGCTGCCGACGATGCCCGGGAGGGAGTCCCACACCGTTCCGTCGAGGTCGAAGATCACGATCACCCCACGAGGATCGTCGGCACCCGCCGCGCGGGCCAATCCGCTTCGGAGGTGGGCCGTCGCGGCCACTAGGTTCACGGCCATGCTTGACGTGCGGCTGATCCGCAACGACCTCGACTCGGTCAAGGCGGGCCTGGCCCGGCGGGGCGAGGACACCGAACCCGTCGACCGGGTCCACTCACTCGACACCGAGCTGCGCGCACTCGCCGCAAAGCGCGACTCGCTGCGCGCCGAGATCCGGGTGATCTCGAACGAGGTCGGGACGCTGTTCCGCGAGCAGCGCAAGGACGAGGCGACCGAGCTGCAGGAGCAGAGCCGCCTGCTGGGCGCCGAGGAGAAGGCGCTCGATGCCCGCGCCGAAGAGCTCGCCGAGGAGCTGCGCTCGGTGCTGCTGCGCATCCCGAACCTGCCGGCCGACGACGCGCCCGACGGCCTGAGCGAGGCCGACAACGTCGTGGTCCGGGTCGAGGGCTACGAGCCCGACGGCTACGCCGAGCACCAGCGGGTCCCGCACTGGGAGACCGGCGAGCAGCTCGGCATCCTCGACGTGGAACGTGCGGTGCGCATGTCGGGCTCGATGTTCGTCATGTACCGCGGCCAGGGCGCGGCGCTGGTCCGTGCGCTGTGCCAGCTCGCGATCGACCGCAACGTCGACCTGTACGAAGAGGTGCGCCCGCCGACGCTGGTGCGCACCGACACGATGATCGCGACCGGGCACCTGCCGAAGTTCGTCGACGAGGCCTACCACGTCGAGCGTGACGACCTGTGGGCCATCCCGACCGCCGAGGTGCCCCTCACCTCGCTGCTGCGCGACGAGATCGTGCCGGGCGACCAGCTGCCGAAG
The DNA here is from genome assembly GCA_023389745.1 of Actinomycetes bacterium. Taxonomy (GTDB): domain Bacteria; phylum Actinomycetota; class Acidimicrobiia; order Acidimicrobiales; family Microtrichaceae; genus JAFAFN01. The sequence goes on along the minus strand of JAEWED010000189.1, from coordinate 46,793 downwards.
CGGTTCGTCGCGCACACCAGCTGCTTCCGTCGAGAGGCGGGCTCGGCGGGCAAGGACACCCGCGGCCTGCTGCGCGTGCACGAGTTCGACAAGGTCGAGATCCTGTCGTACTGCCCGCCGGACGAGGCGCCGGCCATGCACGCCGAGATCCTGGCGCGCGCCGAGGGGCTCATCGCCGATCTGGGGCTGTCCTACCGGATCCTCGACCTGTGCGCCGGTGACCTTGGCGGCAGCGCGGCGCGCACCTTCGACATCGAGGTCTACGCCCCGGGTGTCGACAACTGGCTCGAGGTCTCCTCGGTGTCGTGGTTCCGCGACTACCAGGCCCGCCGGGCCAACCTGCGCTACAAGCCCGAGGGCGGCAAGGGCACCGAGATCCTGCACACGCTCAACGGCTCCGCGCTGGCGGTGCCCCGCGTGTGGGCCGCGATCGTCGAGACCTACCGCCAGCCCGACGGCACCGTCGCCGTGCCCGAGCTGCTCCAGCCCTACCTGCGCGGCGCGACCGTCATCGGGTGAGGGGCGTCATCGGGTGAGGGGCGTCATCGGGTGAGGGGCGTCATCGGCTGACCGTCACAGCGCGGCGGCGAGGCGACCCAGCACTCCGAGCGTCGCGACGGCGTTCGCTCCGAGGATCGGGATCCACCACCGCGGGTCCGCTCGGAACGCGGCGAGGCACAGCACCACCGACACCTCGCCGAGCTGACGGAAGTGCGCGGGATCGACGAACACGTTGTCGTTGAGCACCGCGACGAACAGCACGCCGACGACGGCCACGCCGCGCTCCCAGCCAGCGGAGCGGTTCGACACCGCGACGAGCACGGCGAGCGCGACGAACACGAGCACCTCGACCAGCCACAGCACCTGGGACGAGCCCGACGGCGTCAGCCAGTCGACGACCGCCGGCAGCAGGTCCCGCAGCGGGGCCACGACGTGTGAGCCGCCGGATTCTCCGGCGGGCATGGCGCCGGTGACTCCCCACAACAGGAGCTGCCACGCGGCGAACACCGCGCCGGGCACGAGCCAGGGCAGGTCCGCTCGGCCGAACGCCTCGACCGTTCCCTCTGCAGCGGAGCGTCGCCGCAGCACCAGCAGCTCCCAGAGCCGCCACAGGCCGTAGACGGCGGGCACCAGCACCGCCTGCTCCTTGGTCAGCGCGGCGGCGACGAACGCGAGCGTGGCCAGACCGTGCCGCCGCCGTGTGAGCGCGAGTGCACCCGCGCCGACGAGCGCCGTCGAGAGCGGGTCGGCGAGCCCGCGGCCCGCGGCGAACCAGACCCCGGGCAGCGCGACGGCGAGCGCCCCCCACCACGGCGAGCGGCGGGCGTCGCGTGCACCGAGGGCGAGCACCCATGCCACCGCGCCGAGCGAGAGGGCACCGACGGCGAACATCGCCCACGGCACCGCGGCGGGCTGGCCACCGGCGGAGAGCACCCACGCCGCGAGCGGGTAGCCGATGCGCCCGTAGCGGACCTCGGTGTCGAACACGACGCCGTTGACGCGCTCCATCGAGAAGTCGAAGGGCGAGCGCACCTGGCGGTAGAAGAACTGCGCGTCGTAGCCGTCGCCCGGTGTCACCGGGATGTCGACCTCGGCGGCGTCGCTGTAGCGGTCGCCGGCCACGAGGGGGCAGCCGATCGCACCGTCGCACACCGCCGCGGTGCGGGCACCGACGACGACGACGGCGAACAGCACGACGAGCGCGGCAACGATCACGGGTGTGTGACGATGCGTCGCCGCGGCCCGCCCGGTGCTCGGGCCGGAGGACGGTCCGGCGGGCGCAGGCTGCCCGCTCTCGGCAGCGGCGGTCACGGCGGCGTCGTTCACGCCTTCGGGCCGAACACCCACATCCCCATGCCTTCGCCGGTCTCCTCCGGGTCGACCTGATCGATCTGCGGTCGGTCGGCCCCGAACAGGTTGATCAACTGCTCGCACTTGCTGTCGAAGGTCTTGTACCCCGGCATGACGACCAGGTGGACCGTCGCGTCGTCGGGCAGGTCCTCGACGACCCGGGCATGGAACTCGGCGGGATCAGCCGCGGCGTTGCGGTCCGCGTAGTCGACCCAGTCGACGAAGTGCGGGTCGCCCTCGGTGGGGAACGGGATCACCCGCAGCGACGGGTCGCCCTGTTCGAGCACGCGCTGCAGCGCGACGCCGATCTGGTCGGGGCACGCGACGACGATCGAGCCCGGTGCGTCGTCGTCGGCGGCCGCGAGGATGCGCTCGCCGATCGCTCCGGCCTGGGTGCGGTCCTCGGCGAGCACGCTGACGGCGACGTAGCTGGACAGCACCAGCAGCACGGCCAGCGCCGCGGCGGTGGCCCGACGGTGTCGGATGACGGCGACTCCACCGGCGACGCAGAGCACGTACAGCGGGAAGACGACCGCTCCGTAGCGCGAGGAGTAGGTGTTGCCCGACACCGCTGCGGTCGCCCACCCGACGCCGATCGTGCCGAGCAGCACCAGCAGCTCGAGTCGGATCCGCGGTTGCACCGAGCTGGTCAGCACGACCAACTCGTCGTCGCGTCGCACGAGGATGGTCGCCACGACCGCGAGCAGCGCGAACGCCACGGCCAGGTACGACGTGAGCGCGTCGCCGCTGAAGTCCTGGATGGTGATCGTCGCGACCTCGACCGGTCCGAACGACTTGCCCCACGGCGTGCCCGTGTGGCTGTTCTGGTAGAGCAGCGTCGGGACCCACGGGAGGAACAGCACGCCACCGGCGACGAGCGCGCCGGTGAGCAGCCGGCCGCCGGTGCGGGTCTCGGGGGTCCGTGCCCGGAACGCCTGGTGCAGTGCGAGCAGCCCGACCACGGCGAGCAGCCACATCGACCAGTAGTGGGCCCACAGCGCCGCGGCGGTGACCAGGGCGGCGCCCACCGTGACCGCGACGCGTCGGCGGCCCGAGGACCGTGCGGAGAGCAGGTCGTCGACGAGCAGGTAGCCACCCATCACGAGGGTGATGGCGAGGGAGTACATGCGGGTCTCGGCGCCGTAGCGGATCCCGTAGGGCAGCATCGCCATGACGGCGAGCGTGATCAGCCCGGTGCGCTGCACTCCCAGCGGACCCGAGCCGGCGCGCTCGGCGAGTCGGCGCCCCGCCAGGTAGGCGAGGGGCAGGGAGACCAGCGAGATGACACCGGGCAGCGCCCGGACCCACCAGTCCGAGGTGCCGCCGATCTCGGTCCAGAGGTTCAGCAGGTAGTAGAAGAGCGGCGGGTGGCCGTCGCGCTTCAGTGCGCCGGCGATCTGGTCGAGCGGCAGCGTCGAGATGTTGACCGTGAGCGCCTCGTCGAGCCACAGCGCCGAGCGTGGCAGGAAGCGCAGCACGGTGCCGACGACCACCGACAGGGCGGTGACGGCGATCAGGAGGCGGTCGACCGCAGGACCCTCCGGCGGCGCCGCACCGGCGGATTCGTCGAGGTCGGATGTGGCGTCGGGGGAGAGGTCGTCGCTCGTCATGGCCGACCCCGGAGACTACCGGTCGACACCGTCGCGGCCCGTGACCGGACCTGCTCAACTGGACCGGTGGGCTCCTTGCGAAGCGACAGTCTCGAACAATGAGCAATTCGGCCACTGATGTCGGCGGAGCTGCCTGCGGACGAGGTGCCCTACCGTGGCGAACTGTGCGCCGTAGCATGGAGTCGCGGGTCGGCTGTGGGAGGGGGCTTCACATGTCGTGGAGTCGGTTCAGCGAGGCGGGCCGAATGAGGCCAGGATGCCTGTTGCTCGTCGTTGCGGGAATGGTGGTGCTGACAGGCTGTACCCCCGTCACGCCTTCTTCCACGATCGCGCTCGAGCGCCGGGACGATCGCTACTTCTTGATCGGTCCGCGCTGCGGCTCTGCCGGCGTCGAGAAGATCTCGCTCGGTAGCGGTGCGGACTTGGAGGGCGACTTCCAGGTGGAGCTCCAGCCGCCCGACGACAAGATGGGAAGTGGCGGACTGGAGTACGAGATCACCGGCCTCGTTCCACCTTTCGAGAACCGCCGTCATGACCTTCAGTTTCCGATCCACGTGCGCATTGAGTTCGATGATGGGGCGGCCGACTCGTTCTTCGACAAGCCCCCTGCTCCATCGGCCGTGCGATATCAGGAGGAGAGGGAGTCTGGCGGGTTCGTGGAGGTCGAGAGTTCGAGGGGTGCATTCATGGAGGCAGCTGAAGCCGTGTGTAGCTCGAATCTGGGTGACGAGTGACGTAGGACTATCTGAGCGTTCATGAGTCGGTGCGAAACAGCCTTCCTGGATCGGCGCTCACCCGTCGATGGAGCGGTCCCCGACCAGCTGGCGGATCTCGGCGGCGACGGCGGTGGCGGTGGCCGTCCACGAGGGACTTGAGTACGCCTGCGCCCGCTCGATCGCCCGCTGGTGGTGCTCGGGGTCCTCGAGGTGCAGCGAGATCAGTCGGGTGAGCTCGTCGACGTCGTCGGGCTCGAACATCTCGGCGGCGCCCTGGGCCGCTTCGGGCAACGCGCCGCCCGTCGACGACAGGGTCGCGCAGCCCCGGTCGAGCGCCTCCATCACCGGCACGCCCAGGCCCTCGTACTGCGACGGCGTGACCGTCAGGAAGGCGTTGGCGTAGAGCCAGGCGAGCTGCGCGTCGTCGATGCCGCCCAGCCAGAGCAGCCGACGGTCGAGCTCGGGATGGTTCCGGATGCGCCGCACCAGGTCGTCGACGAGCCAGCCCTCCTTGCCGACCAGGATCAGACCGAGGTCCGGGTGGGCGGCGCGCAGCCGGTCGAACGCGTCGAGCACGAGGCGCTGGTTCTTGCGGGGCTCGAGGGTGCCGACGACGAGCAGGTAGCGGTCCAGGCCGTCGGGCAGCTCGACCGCCGTGGGCACGGCGACGGGGTAGTCGGCACCGAGTGGCACCGGCACGATCTCGAGCGGACGGTCGACCCCGAGCGACGGCGCGACGCTCGCCAGGTCCTGTGCGGTGCGGTGCGAGTTCGTCAGGAACCGGTCGCTGTGGCGCAGGTGGGCGGTCAGCCAGTCCGAGAAGACCTTGATGTGCTCGGAGTTGAACCACTGCGGGTGGATGATCGGCATGACGTCGTGGATCAACGGCATGCAGGCGACGCCCTGCGCGCGCAGCTCCGGCAGCAGCGTCGAGCGGGGCGACGGGTCGTACCAGGAGCCCTCGAGGTCGAGGAACACGTCGCCGGGACCGACCGGTCCGAGCGCCAGTTCGAGCTGCTGGGGCATGAACTCCCGGCGCTTGCGGCGGCGGGCGGCGAGACCGCCGCGCACCTTGATGGTCACGGGCAGGTCGCCCACGACGCGCACCAGCGGCGAGAGCCGGCCGAAGTCGTCGGCCCGTCGGCCCGCTCGACCGCCCGCAGGGTGGGCGCGCAGGCGCAGCCGTTCGTCGTCGGTCAGCGTGCGGAAGTCGGACTCGGCGGTCGGCTTCACGATCGGGACGACCTCGAGGCCCTCTCCGGCGGGGCCCTGCAGCCCGTTGATCGTCTCGCGGACGACCCGCTGGATGCCGGTGGTGAAGTCGATGCCGATGGTGTCGGTGACCTCGACCAGCACGCGGGTGGCGTGGGAGTCGCGGGTGACGTGGGAGTCGCTGGTCACGAGGGCACGGCGGCGCGGGCCAGGGTGATCAGCTCCGCCTGCTCGTCGTCGTCGAGCACGTCGAGCAGCGCGGCGACCGACTCGGTGGTGGCGTCCTCGACCTGCTGCCACGTCGCCCGGGCGGGCTCCGGGTCGGGGTGCGGCTCGGGCCAGCCGAAGAACTCGGCGACGCCCGCGCCGTTGTTCACCATGACCGCCGTGTGCGGATCCAGCGCCGCGGCGTGCACCGCGGCGACGTGGGCACCGCCGCGCAGCTCGCGCATGAGGTGGATCGCGTGCATCGCCGCGTCCCGCTCGTCGTCGGGCCAGTCGACCCGGTTCCACGCCGTCGACAGCGCCGGCCCGTCGACCGGGGCGCTGCCCGCGGCGTCGGTCACCGTCCGGACCAGCTCGGCCAGCCGAGCATGGTCGAGGTCGTCGGGAAGTCGGATCCGGCCCCAGGTGTACCCGCACTCGAGGAACGCCGTCGCGGCGTCCGACGGGGACATGACCGCACAACCCGCGTTCCAGAGCTCGTCGACGCGCTCGGGCGGGAAGAAGCCGAACTCGTACGCCACGACCGACGCGTCGACGGGGCCGAGCACGCCGCCACGTCCGGCGAAGTAGAAGTCCATGCCGTCGAAGCCGAGCTCGTTGCCTGCGGCGTAGGTGCGCCCCGACAGCATGAACCTTCCCCCGAGGTCGCCGAACGGGCCGGCCACGGCCTCTGCGGTCTCGATGCTGCTCATGGGTCCCCCCGGGTGGTGCGGCGTGTCCGTCAGTGTCGCGGACGAGCCGCGCTGCGGGCGAGCCGCGCTGCGGGCGAGCGGGCCGCAGGGACGGACAGGCGCAGGGACGGACAGGCGCAGCGAGGGGCGCAAGGAGCGGGCGCACCGAGCGGGTGCAACGAACAAGGGGTCGGGTCCCGCAGCCGGAGCTGTCGGACCCGACCCGATGTCGGTGCTGTTGGACGTGATGTTCCCACCACTCCATCGGCCCGGTCCGGGCAGATGTGAGCGCGGGCAACGATCTGTGCTCCGCGGGAGCGGTCCGGTACGGCCGGAGCCCGCCCGCCGGCGCGGCTACTTGGTCAGGATCACCGAGGAGCCGTGGCCGAACAGGCCCTGGTTGGCGGTGATGCCGACCGTCGCCTTCTCGGCCTGGGCGCCCTGGGCGGTGCCCCGGAGCTGCCAGGTGAGCTCGCAGACCTGCGCGAGCGCCTGGGCGGGCACCGCTTCGCCGAAGCAGGCGAGACCGCCCGAGAGGTTGACCGGGAGCCGGCCGCCCAGGGTGGTCACCCCGTCGCGCAGCAGCTTCTCGGCCTCGCCGGGTCCGCAGAACCCCAGGTCCTCGTACCAGTCGAGCTCGAGCGCGGTCGACAGGTCGTAGACCTCGGCGACGTCGACGTCGTCGGGTCCGAGCCCGGCCTGTGCGTAGGCAGCGTCGCCGATCGCCTGCTTGAAGCCACGCTCGGGCACCGGGAGCCCCGCAGCCGAGTCGGTCGCGAAGTTCGGCATCTCGAGGATCGTGTTGGGGAAGGTCGGCGTGACCGTCGAGATGGCCGAGACCCGGACCAGGGGGTCGGCGGAACCGGCCGACGACGCCAGGTGCTTGCGGGCGTAGTCCATCGAGGTCAGCACGACCGCGGCGCCGCCGTCGGACGTGGCGCAGATGTCGAGCAGGCGCAGCGGGCTCGACACCGTCGGCGACTTCGCGATGTCCTCGGCAGCGACGGCCTTGCGGTACCGGGCGTACGGGTTCTCGAGCCCGTGCGCCGCGTTCTTGATCTTCACCTGGGCGAAGTCGTCGGTGGTCGCGCCGTACAGGTCGATGCGGCGACGTGCCCACATCGCGAAGTAGGCCGGGTTGGTCATGCCCAGCAGCCGGAACCGCAGCCAGTCCGGGTCATCGCCGCGCTCGCCCTTGTTGGGGGCGAGGAAGCCCTTGGGCGTGGTGTCGGCGCCGACGACGAGCGCGACGTCGCACATGCCCGACAGGATCCGCTGACGTGCGGCGTCGAGTGCCATGGCCCCCGACGCGCAGGCGCCGTAGGTGCTGGTGACCGGGATGCCGGTCCAGCCGAGCGCCTGGGCGAACGTCGCGCCGGCGACGTAGCCGGGGTAGCCGTTGCGCATGGTGTCGGCGCCGGCGACGAACCCGACGTCGCGCCAGTCGATGCCGGCATCGGCGAGCGCGTCACGCGCCGCGGCGACGCCGTACTCGACGAAGTTGCGTCCCCACTTGCCCCAGGGGTGCATGCCGACACCCAGGACTGCGACCTGTTCGACCGTCATGACTGCGCTCCTGTCCCGTCGGCGGCCGGGCGCCACTTCCAGATCATGTACTCGTGCTCGTCGTCCACGTTCAGCGTGCCGAGCACGAGCTCCATCGCCATGCCGACCTGCAGGTCGTCGACGGTCACCCCCGGGATGACCTGTCCGAGCACGACCATCTTCTCCTCGGCGAGCTCGACCGCCGCCAGGCAGTACGGCTCGTAGGGGTCGGTCGGCGCGACGAACGGCGTCGGCGGCTGGTACTGCGCGTCGGTGTACGACCACAGCGTGCCCCGCGTCGACAGCTCGACCTCGACCAGCTCGGATCCCGAGTGGCCGGGCACACGCGACATCACCCGCTCGGGCGGGAAGAAGTAGGTGCCGCTGTCGACGCACTTCGTCCCGACGAGCTTCACGCCCGGGATGCCGGTGCCGTCGTCCTCGGGGAGCTCGTCGAGCGGCGGGGTGGACATCCACCCCTCGATCGCTGGGACCTTGGTTCTCGCCATGGGGACCTCGTGTGACTCGCGCCGATCGTCGGGGTCGGCGGCGTCGATCTGACGGGGCGTCAGGTTACCGGTCCGGCGGCCCCGGGTCAGGTGGGCCCGCGTCAGGTGCCGGGCCGTCGCCCCCGGCAGTGGGCTCGGGATCGGCGGCCGTCGAGGGGTCCGGCAGCAGCCGCAGTGCGAGCTCCGCGGTCAGCGCCTCCTGGTGGGGGCGGCCCAGGGTCTGCATGATCACGAAGTTGATGAGCGTCGCGGCCACGTCGGTGGGCTGACGCCGGCCGAGGTCGAGGCGCGACAGGTGCACGATGAGCGAGTCGGCGAGCGGGACCTCGACCCGGATGTCCATGTCGGTCAGCTCGGTGCCGCGGTGCAGCAGGACCGCCAGGCGCTCCGACAGCAGCGCTCGTGCCGGCTCGGTGTCGGCAGAGACGCACTCGGCGAGTCGGGTCAGGGTGGTGCGCAGCGCGTCGAGTGGATCGGCGTCGAGCAGCTCCGTCGAGACGGCCCTGATGTCGGTCGTGTGGCGCACGAACGTGGACGCCGCGACGGCTCTCGAGCTGGTGAACAGGTTGATGACCGTCTGCGGCGAGACGCCGGACATCTCGGCGATCTCGCTGACCGAGACCTCTTCCCACCCCGCCCCGAACGCGCCGGTCGATGCGTCGGTGATGCGGCCGCGTGTCTCTCGCCGGCGACGCGCACCCGATCGGGCCTGGGGGGAGAGGCGCGACTCGTCGATGAGCGGTCGGAGCAGGTCGTCGTCGCGCAGCCGTCCGCCGCGCGGCACCGTGATCGCCATCGCGATGGCCGCGGCGACGTCGCCGAAGAGCTCGTCGTCGACGGCGTCGGGGTCGATCGCGTGGCGGATCATCAAGCCGTGGAACGTGGCGGTCAGGGCGACCGCCAATCGGTCGATGTCGAACGGCTCGGTGAGCGTCCGGTCCGCCGACGCGAGCAGCGTCTGCCACGTCGCGGTCGCCTCGTGCTGTCGACTGGCCACCAAGCGGTGCAGGACGTCGCCCACGGTGGAGAGGCCGTCGACGGGCCGTTGGAGGTCCTTGCCGTGCTGGGACCACAGCAGCATCTGGCCCCGGAACCGGCGAGCGATCCCCTCGTCGGCCGCGTAGACCTGCCAGGCGTCGGTCAACGCGGTGCGGATCACATCGAGGAGCTCGAGGTGCTGCAGCGAGCCGACCAGCTCGTCGACCGCCTCGCTCTCGTCGCCCGGAGGTTCGAGGAACGACAGCGCCAGGGCGTCGGCGAACTCGGCGGCGTTGGCGAAGTGGTGGAAGAAGCTGCCGGTGGTCACGCCCGCCTCGGCGGCGATCGCCGCGGTCGTCGCACCACCGAGCGCCTTGGCGAGGGGGACCTCGTCCAGGACCCGCAATCCGGCGGCGACGAGTCGCTCCCGAGGGTCGTCGGGCAGGTCGATGTCGGTGTGGTTCATCGACGATCCTTCGAAGAATTCTTACGTAGTGGGCACTATGGGTCAGCGTAGTCCGAGCTATGTCGCACGACTCGAATCCATGCGCATCGAATTCGCTGAAACGGTGTCAGTTCAAGCATCGCGCAGATCTTTGACACATGTGTCGAAGATCCCCTTGCCGGATCAAGATGGCTTGCACTAGAAACTGCAAAGAGCAATCAACGTCCGGGTCCGGCGCTCGAAGGTCACCGCACCAACGGGAACGGACACCTGTCGACGGCTCGCTCCCTCGGGAGCGGACCGATCGGCAGCAGCGGGTGAGAGGGCCTCGGGCCACGGTCCGGGGGGAGAGTTGCCCCATCACAATCGGGGGGCCGGAGGAGCGATCCGACGGCCCCCCGTTTGATGTCCCGGGTTCAGTTCCAGCCGGGCGGGACCTGGGGTGTCTCCTGGGTCGGCGGGTCCTCACGCAGATCGACACGGTCGATGTTGCGGACCCGCGGCGCCCGACGCTCGAGCGCCTCGCCGCGTCGGCGCCACTGGCTCAGGATCCAGCCCACGGTCGCGACCATGCCGATCACGCTGAAGATCGCCAGCACCATCCGACCGAGTGACCCGGTGGGCGCGGCGGGAGCCTCGGTGACCTCGACCCGGAGCCGCACGGGTGCGACCTCGGCGGGCTCCTCGCCCTCGGGCGGTGTCGTCGTGCGGTCGACCTGCTCGGGGTCGACGTCGATGTGGGTCTCGACGGTCTCGGCCTCGAGGGCGTTCAGGGCACCGAGCGCGATGTCGAGGTTCTGTCCCGGCAGGGAGAACTCGAGCGCGGTCTCGTCGGGTGCGGTCGTCTCCTCGCCGACCCGGGTGCCGCCCCAGGTGCCGGCACTGGTGAGCACCTCCTGGCGGGTCCGCTGCAGCGCGGCGCGGTCCTCGGCCTGGAGGCGCAGCACGACGTCGGCCTTGCCGGACCCGAGGTTGGAGCAGCCGGCGCCGAGGGCCACGAGCGCAGCCGTCGCCGCGAGCGCGCGCCGCCAGCTCGGGACACGTCGGGAGGGCGCGCCGTGTCGAGGGGAAGCGCCGTGTCGGGGGGAGGCGCCGTGTCGGGAGAGAGGGGAGTGCCGGGCGTCGATGAACCTGCAGCGTACGGATCGGCGCGGCCGGACCGGGGGATCACTCGCCGGTGGGAGCGGCGGTGCCGGGCATGCCCCGGCGACCCCGGCGCCGACGGGTCCACCACACGGCCAGCGCCACGACGGCGATGAGCGGCAGCAGCGGGACGAGGAACCCGGCGGTGGCCGCGATGACGGCGGTGACCACGCGGGCAGCGTCCCAACCCGCTTCGAGACCACCCCGGAACCCGGGTGTGTCGTCCGCGACGATCTGATCGGAACCGCGACCGGCGTCGAACTCGACGGTGATCGTCGAGAGCGCGACCTGGTCGGCGAGCACCCTCCGCTGCGACTCGATCGACTCGAGCTCGGCCTCGCGGCGGGTGAGCTCGCCCTCGAGCGACGCGATCTGGTTGACGTCGGTGGTCTCGGCCAGGAAGCCCTGGAGGCGGGTGATGCTCGTGCGCAGCGTGGTCACCCTCGACTCGAGGTCCGAGTACTGCGCCGTGACGTCCTCGGACCCGATCGACTGCCGACGCAGTGCGCCGACGTCGGCGAGCGCATCGAGCGCCGGGCGGAACTCCGCAGCGGGAACCCGGTAGACGACCGTCGCACGTTCGGAACCGGCCAGGTCGACATCCTCGTCCGCCGCGAAGCCGCCGAGCTGCTCGATCGCCGCGGAGGCCTCGGCGACGGCGTCGTCCAGCTGCTCGACACCCAGATCGAGGTCCGCAGCGAAGGTCTGCAGGCGTGCGGCGGCCGCGTCGGGCGGATCACCGTCGACCGCCACGGGTCCGCTCGCCTCCACGACGGCACCGGTGGCGGTCAGCTCCTCGGCACTCCCGCCGCCACCTGCGGAGGCCGCGCGGTCGGCGTACGACGCCGACTCGTCCGCGTCGCCCTGCCCGGAGGCGTCCTGGCCCGAGTCGCCGCTGCAGCCGACGAGTGCCGCGCAGGCGACCGCGGCCACGGCGACCGCCCCGAACCGTCCGGCGAGCCACCTCGCCCACGGGCCGTCGTCCGCCGCCCGACGCGATCCTGATCGGTGGTGCTGCACGGGTCCCCTCCTCGCGGGCGACGTCCGCGCCCTCGACCGTTCCGACGACGGGCGGCCCCAGGTGGTTCCCGAGCAGCGGGAGGGTCAGTCGCCGTCGACGGCCTCGAGGAACGCCGGGCGCTCGCCACCGCCGTGCAACCAGATGGCGGTGCCGCTCACGTACGACGCCGCCGGCGACGCGAGCCAACGGCAGGCCTGCGCCAGGTCGTCGGGTGTGCCGAAGCGACCCGCCGGCACGGTGGCGGCGACGCGCGCCATCGCCTCGGCATCGCCGTAGTGCATGTCGGCCTGCTCGGTCTCGATGAGCCCTGCGATGATCGCCGCGACGCGCACCTTCGGCGCCCATTCGACGGCGAGCGACTGCGTGAGGCTGAGCAGACCGGCCTTCGCCGCGCCGTACGCGGCGGTGCCCGGCGAGGGCCTGACCGCCGACACCGAGGCGATGTTCACGATCACGCCGCCGTCATCGGCGAGCTGCATGTGGTGGTTGGCTCGCTGTGCCACGTGCAGTGGGGCCAGCAGGTTGAGCCGGATGATGGACTCGCTGAAGCGAGGTGAGGCGGTCGCCGCGTCGGCAGGAGGTGCGCCGCCGGCGTTGTTCACCACGACGTCGATCGAGCCGAAGCGCTCCACCGTCGCATCGACGAGCGCCGCCGCAGCGTCGGGGTCGCGCACGTCGGCAGCGAGGAAGCCCGCCGTGCGTCCGCCGGAGGAGGGCAGGTCCGCCGGTTCCGTCCGCCCGCAGGTCATGACCTCGGCGCCCCAGTCGAGGAAGCGCTGCACGATGACCCTGCCGATGCCCTTGGTGCCGCCGGTGACGAGCACGACCCGCCCCGCGTAGTCGAACTCGTGCCCTGAGGCCTCGTGCCCTTCCGTCTCGTGGCCTGTCGCCGCGTCCTCTGTCATGGCGCCGGACCATACCGGTCACCGCTGCCCGCTGACGACCGGTGCCGTGCCCTCGGCACGCTCGCCGCCGGCGGGGTCCGACCATCTCGCCCGGTCCTCGGCGACCCGGTACCGTCGGCCTCTGACGAGGCGTCAGATCTGGAGCGCCGCGACTCGAGAGGATCCGATCATGGGGACCACCGTGACCATCGCCGACGGCATCGCCGAGGTCGTGATGGACAACCCGCCCGTCAACGCACTCACCGTCGCCGGTTGGTTCGAGCTGGCCGACGTGATCACCGCCGCGGGGCGGGACCCACAGGTCGGTGCCCTGGTGCTGCGCGCCGAGGGCAAGGGCTGGAACGCGGGTGTCGACATCAAGGAGATGCAGCACACCGAGGGCTTCGACGCGCTGCTCGGCGCGAACCGGGGCTGCTACGCCGCGTTCGCCGCCGTCTACGAGTGCGAGGTGCCCGTGATCGCCGCGGTGCACGACTTCTGCCTGGGCGGCGGCATCGGGCTGGTCGGCAACGCGGACGTCATCGTCGCCGCCGAGGGCACCCGGTTCGGACTGCCCGAGGTCAACCAGGGCGCCCTGGGTGCGGCGACCCACCTGGCCCGGCTCGTGCCCCAGCACAAGATGCGCGAGATGGTGTACACCGCCGAACCGGTCGATGCGTCGCTGCTCGAGTCCTGGGGCTCGGTGAGTCGGGTCGTGCCGCGCGACGAGCTGCGTGCCGCGGCGTTCGAGATCGCCGAGAAGATCTGCACCAAGAGCCGCTTCGTCATCCGACGAGCCAAGGAGTGCCTGAACGCGATCGACGTCGTCGACGTGAAGCGCAGCTACCGCTTCGAGCAGGGCTTCACCTTCGAGCTCAACCTGTCGGGTGTGTCCGACGAGGCCCGCGACGCGTTCGTCGAGAAGAAGGATGCCGACTTCTCGAAGTGAGCGGATTCTCAACCTCTCGGTCGGTGTTCGGCGACCCCGGGTAGCGTGCTCCCGCTCCACGGCGTCGGCCGGGAGCGACGGCGAAGGGGAACGACACTCATGAAGCGATCCATCTCGGCTCGGGCGTTCGGCGCACTGGGCGTGGCGGCGGTCCTGCTGCTCACCGGTGCCTGCTCCGGCGGCTCCGACGACGAGGCCAAGGACGACAAGAAGACGGACGACAGCTCCGAGCAGGCCGACTCCTCCGAGGAGACCGAGACGACGGCGCTCTCCGACGACGAGTTCATCGGGCAGGTCGACGAGCTCACCGGCATGATCGACGAGGCCGGCACCGACCTGTGCAAGATCGTCGCGGTCGCTCAGGAGGACGGGCCGGCGAGCTCCGCGACGACGCCCGCCCAGGTCGAGTCGCTCATCGCCGCGCAGGTGTCGATGCTCCGGGCGCTCGCCGGCGTGGAGCCCGTCGATGAGGCCAACGCCGCGGTCCTCAACGGCTACGCCGACAAGCTGCAGGCCGCCGGCGAAGAGGCGGACTACTCCGTCGAGCTCCTGACCAGCGAGGAGTTCATCGCCCTGCAGGCGGATCCGGCGCTGGCTCCGGCGATCGGCGTCTACCAGACGCGGGCACAGAGCGAGTGCCCCGAGCTCGGGCTGCCCGCCGGAGGCGCCGACGGCACGGCGTCCGAGGAGCCGACGACCACCGTCGCCCCGTGAGCTCGTGACGACGCGGCCGCCCCGTCCCCCGTTCGACCGGGACGGGGCGGCCGGTCTACCGTTCCGGATCTGACGACCCATCAGATTCGGCCGGCCAGCTCGTGTCGGTCGATGGGACACCACGACCGACGGCCCGATGAGGGCCGAGCTGCACGCGCAGCCCGACTGCGCACGAAGGGGGACACGTGCCCGGACCGGACAAGCGTTGTACCGACACCGAGGTGGTGGCCGAGCTCCGCTCCGGCATGACCATCGGCATCGGCGGGTGGGGGAGCCGGCGCAAGCCGATGTCGCTCGTGCGGGCGATCCTCCGGTCCGACCTGACCGACCTGACGATCGTCAGCTACGGCGGCCCCGACGTGGGCCTGCTGTGCGCGGCGGGCAAGGTCCGCAAGGTCGTCTCGGGCTTCGTGTCGCTCGACTCGATCCCCCTCGAGCCGCACTACCAGGCAGCCCGCCAGAACGGCACGATCGAGGCGGCCGAGTGGGACGAGGGCATGCTGCTGCTCGGCCTGCAGGCAGCGGCGTGGCGGGTCCCGTTCCTGCCCACCCGTGCCGGGCTCGGCTCCGACGTGCCGGTCCGCATGCCCGACATCCGCACCGTCACCTCGCCCTACGCCACCCGCTTCGAGGGCGCCGAGGAGTTCGAGGAGCTCATCGCGGTGCCCGCGCTCGAGCTCGACGCGGCGATCGTGCACCAGAACCGGGCCGACGTGTCCGGCAACGCCGTGTGGCTGGGTGAGGATCCCTTCATGGACGACCTCTTCGTGCGTGCCGCGGAGCGCTCCTTCGTGTCGACTGAGCAGATCGTGTCGACCGAGCAGCTCGCCGGGATCGCCGATCTGCCGCACCTGCGCATCTCGCGCATGGACGTCACCGGCGTGATCGAGGCGCCGGGTGGCGCCCACTTCACCGAGTGCCTGCCGGACTACGGCCGCGACGAGGCGTTCCAGCGCCGCTACACCGCGTCGGCCAAGTCCGACGAGGCCTGGACCGAGTTCCGCACCGAGTTCCTCGACATCGACGAGGCCGGTTACCGGGCCAAGGTCGACGAGCTCGCAGCAGCCCAGGAGGCAGCGTCGTGACCGATCAGTCCATGAGCACCGATGTGACCCGCGCCGACATCTGCGCCGTCGCCATCGCCGAGGCCTTCCGCGGCGACGGCGAACGCCTGTGCAACCCGATCGGCAACCTGCCGCTCATCGGTGGCCGCCTCGCCGCCGCCACGTTCGAACCGCACCTGGCGCTGACCGACGGCTACTACACGCTGATGGACCCGCAGTCGCCCGACCAGGTCCCGCCGATCGCGCTGCCCGAGGCCGAGCGCGTCGCGCAGCGCACCGTCGCCCACTGGAACCCGTACCGCGAGATGTTCGGCCTGCTGTGGCAGGGCAAGCGCCACGTGATGATGGGCGCGACCCAGATCGACCGGTTCGGCAACCAGAACATCGCCGCGATCGGTGACTGGGCACAGCCCCGCAAGCAGCTGCTCGGCTTCCGCGGCGCGCCGGGCAACACGATCAACCACACGACGAGCTACTGGGTGCCGAACCACTCGCCGCGGGTGTTCGTGCCGGCCGTCGACGTGGTGTGCGGCATCGGGTACGACCGCGCTGCGGCGCTGGGTCCGGTCGCCTCGCGGTTCCACGAGGTCCGTCGTGTCGTGTCGAACCTGGGCGTGTTCGACTTCGAGGCCGTCGGCGACGACGGCGTCCCGACCATGCGGCTGCGCTCGGTCCATCCCGACGTCAGCGTGGACGAGGTCGTGGAGGCGACCGGGTTCGAGCTGGTCGTGCCCGACGACGTGCCGGTGACGCGCCTGCCGAGCCTCGACGAGCTGGAGCAGATCCAGCGCCTCGACCCCCGCGGGTTGCGCAACAAGGAGGTGCCGAACCCGTGACGCACCCGTCGCTGCGCACCCCGGCGTGCGAGCTCTTCGGGGTCGAGTACCCCATCGTGCAGACCGGCATGGGCTGGGTCTCGGGCGCGCAGCTGACCGCGGCCACGTCGGCCGCCGGCGGGCTCGGCATCCTCGCGAGCGCGACCATGACGCTCGAGGAGCTCGGGGCTGCGATCGCGAAGGTGAAGGCGCGCACCGACAATCCCTTCGGTGTGAACCTGTTGCCGAACCAGCCCGACGCCGCGGCGCGACTCGACCTGATCATCGCCGAGGGCGTGCCGGTCGCGAGCTTCGCGGCGGCGCCCAAGCCGGACCAGGTGGCCAAGCTCAACGACGCGGGTGTGGTCACGATCGTGACCGTCGGTGCGAAGCGCCACGCCGAGAAGGTCGCGGCGCTCGGGGTGAAGGCGGTCATCGCCCAGGGCGGCGAGGGTGGCGGGCACACCGGCACGGTGCCGACCTCGCTGCTGCTGCCCGACGTCGTCGACGGCGTGCAGGGCAGCGACGTGGTCGTGCTCGGGGCCGGCGGGTTCCACGACGGGCGCGGCCTGGTCGCAGCCCTCGCCTACGGCGCCCACGGCGTGGCCATGGGCACGCGCTTCCTGCTCACCGCCGAGAGCCAGGTCCCGGATCGGATCACGTCGATCTACCTCGAGACCCCTCTGACCGGGACCGTCGTGACGTCGTCGATCGACGGTGCCCCGCAGCGGGTGATCCGCACCGCGATGATCGACGCGCTCGAGAAGTCCCCGGGCCTGCTGCGCTTCCCCCGCGCCGCCACCAACGCGGTGAAGTTCGGGCGCCAGGCAGGGGTGTCGCTGCCCGCGCTCGCCAGGACCGGGCTCGAGATGCGGCGCGACCAGGACCTGAGCTGGGCGCAGATGGCCCTCGCCGCCAACGCGCCGATGATGACCAAGGCCGCCATGGTCGACGGCGACCCGGGTGTGGGCATCCTGCCGACCGGTCAGGTCGTCGGTGTCATCGACGACCTGCCACCGGTCGCCGAGCTGCTCGCCTCGATCATCTCCGAGGCCGACGCCGCACTCACCCGGCTGGCGGGCTGAGAGTCGGCTGACGGCTGGCGGCTGTCGGGCTGGCGGTTGGCCGGGTACGCCTCGAGGAACTCGACCAGCTCGTCGATCGGCATCGCCCGGGCGTAGTGCCAGCCCTGGGCGAAGTCGCAGCCGTGTCGCGCCAGCATCTGCGCCTGCGCCTCGGTCTCGACGCCCTCGGCCACGGTCCGCAGACCCAGGTTGCGGGCCAGACCCAGGATCGCCCGGGTGATCGCCTCGGCCTGCGGGTCCTGCTCGAAGCGCTCGACGAAGCTCCGGTCGACCTTCAGCGTGCTCGCCGGGTAGGCGCCGAGCTGGCGCAGCGACGAGTTGCCCGTGCCGAAGTCGTCGATGGACAGGTCGACACCGAGTGAACGGAGGCGGTCGATCGTCCGACGGATGGTCTCGTCGACGATGACGTCCTCGGTGATCTCGATCGTGAGACGCGACGCGGGCATCCGTCCGAGGGCCAGGGCGTCGGCGACGCGATCGATGACCCGGTCGTCGACGAGCTCCGAGGTCGACAGGTTCACCGCGGCGTTGAGCGGGATGAGGCTCCGGTGTCCTCCACCGCCGAAGTCCGCGCAGACCTGCAGCAGGGTCCTGCGACCCAGCTCGGCGAGCATGCCCTTGCCGGCCGCCTCCTCGAGGAACTCCGCCGGCGGCAGCACGCCGCGCTCAGGGTGGCGCCAACGCAGCAGCGACTCGACGCCCGCGACCTCGCCGGTCGTCAGGCTGACCACCGGCTGGTAGTGGACCTCGAACTCGTCGCGTTCGAGCGCTCGACGCAGCTCGGGCTCCAGGTCGACGTGTCGGCGAGCGGACACGTCGAGGGACGACTCGTACTCGGCGACGCAGCGCCGGCCCAGCGACTTCGCCCGGTACAGGGCCAGGTCGGCCCGTCGCAGCAGCTCCTCGGAGGTGATGCCCGGCTCCGCGAGTGCGACGCCCACGCTGACCGACGGACGGAACAGGTAGCCCTGCACGGTCATCGGCGTCGACGCGTCGCCGACGATCGCTCGACCGACGTGCACCGCGGCACTCGGCGACGAGACGCGCTCGAGCACGACCACGAACTCGTCACCGCCGAAGCGGGTCACGCCGCTGCCGACCCGGGCCACCAGTCGCGACGACACGGTCCGCAGCAGATCGTCGCCGGCGTGGTGGCCGAGCGAGTCGTTCACGGCCTTCAGGTGGTCGAGATCCAGGAAGAGCAGCGCGACGAGCGAACCGTCGCGTTCGCTGCGAGCGAGCACGTCGTCGATGCGGCCCATGAGGCCGGCACGGTTCGGCAGCCGGGTCAGCGTGTCGTGCGTGGCCTGGTCCTCGAGCTCGTCGACCGCGCTCTGCAGCGAGTCGCCGAGACGCATGTTGTCGGTGACCGTCAGCGACTGGCGCACCAGGGCGAGCGCCACCACCGACATGAGGATGACCACGGCAGTCGCGTCGACGACGCCGCGCTTCGACGCATCGGTCACCGTGACGATCGTGGCGATGACCGCGCACGACGCGGGAAGCGCTGCGACGATCGCTGGGGTCCGCTGACGCGGCGTCGCAGGCTTCGCGACGTTCGAGGTGCCGCGAGCCACCCACGCCGACGCGGCGATCAGGACGAAGCAGCAGATCCACGCCGCCTCGACGACCGGTGGGAAGCCGTCGCCGTCGCCGTAGGTGCGGATGAACGCCTGGGCGACGTCACCGGCGAAGAAGAACGTGAACCCGCCCGCGAGCAGCATGCCCGACGCCACGGACCGTGCCCCGATCCGAGGGCGTGCCGAGGCGGTGAGACAGAGCACGACCAGGAACGCGTCCAGTGCGGGGAACAGCAGGCAGGCCGCGGTGCCGAGCCGGTCGCCGCTGGACCCCAGCAGCTGACGTCCGACCGCCAGCCAGAGCAGCACCGAGACCGACGCCGCGACGATCGCCGCGTCGATGCACGCTCGTACCAGGCGCGAGCGAGGGCGCAGCAGCCGGTGCCGCAGCGTCCCGGTGATGAAGGCCAGCATCGCCAGGGCGTACAAGAGGTCGCCGAGCCCCGTGCTCGACGGCGCCAGCGAGCCGCGCAGCGTGAGGAACCAGACGACTGCGCCGAGCGCGTAGGTCACCAACCCGACGACGCAGAGCTGCCAGGACTTGCGTCGGTCCACCTCGAGCGAGGCGGTCGCCACCGCGACCACGCACGCGGCGACCATCGCGACGACGACCACGGCGCCCGCGCCGAGCACCCCGGTCATCCGGGAGCCGTCGGAGTCCGACGCCGCGGACCAGAGGGTGAGCAGCGCCAACGGCAGGCAGATCACGTTCAACGCCACGGCGGTGGCCGTGTTGGGTCGCAGCTCGAACGACGTGACGAGGCGGCGAACGCCGGTGCGGATCGACTCGATCATGCGCCGGACCTTCCGGCGAGCTCGGCGCTCGACTGCTCGTCACCGACGCGCCGGTGACCGATCCCGCGGGCCAGGAACTCGGTCGCCGGGAGCGCCTCGCCGATCAGTCGACCCTCGCCGAGGGTGAACCCGAGCTCGACCAGCATCCGTGACTGGAACGCCTCGTCGATGCCGTCGGCGGCCAGCTCGAGGCCGAGGTCCTCGCCCAGACCGGCGACCGACGCGACGATCACGGTGTCTTCGTGGCGACGACCGATGCCGGCGGTGAAGGACGGGTCGATCTTGATGGTCGACGCGGGATAGCGGCCGAGGCTCAGCATCGACGACGGACCGGTGCCGAAGCGAGCGACGGTCAGGTGGACGCCGAGCGCGGCGAGCGCCTCGACGTTCTTCCTCGCGGTGTCGTCGACGATCGTGTCCTCGCTGACCTCGATCCGGAGCCGGTCGTGGCCGTCGCCGATCGCGGAGCCGACCAGGCCGACGAGGCCGGGATGCACGATCTCCTGGCGGCTGAGCGTCGTCGAGATCCACTGCAGTCCGGTCTCCTCGACCAGGTGCGGCAGCAGCTGCGCGATCGAGCGGAAGAGCATCGAGTCGAGCGACTTGAGCATGCCGCCCTGGATCGCGTCGTGCAGGAACTCGTCGGGCGCGAGCAACCCGAAGTCGGGAGAGTGCCAGCGCAGGCGGGCCCGCGCGCCGACGATCTCGCCCGTGGCGAGCTCGGCGACCGGCTGCAGCCACATGTCCATCTGTCCCTCGTCGACGGCGCGGCTCAGCGCCTCCTGCACCGCCAGGTGGTGGTCCGCCCGTTCCTGCAGCATCGGTGCGTAGCCCGCCCAGCGGTCCCTTCCGAGCTCCTTGGCCCGGTAGAGCGCCAGGTCCGCCCGCCGCAGCAGCGTGTCGGCCCGCTCGGCGACCGGGGTGTAGCCGGGCTCGCCGCCGCGCACGGTGACGTCGTGGTGCGCGAGCCCGATGCTCGCCGACGTGGCCAGGTCCTCGCCGTCGATCACGACCGGTCGACGGACCTCGAGCACCGCGGCCGCGGCCGTCTCCTCGGCCGCCTGCAGGCCGCAGTGCTCGCGCAGCGCGACGAACTCGTCGCCGCCGACGCGGTACACCTTCTCGCCGAACACGACCCGCAGCCGCTCGGCCACCTCGACGAGCAGTGCGTCGCCGACGTGGTGCCCCAGCGCGTCGTTGATGTGCTTGAAGTGGTCGACGTCGAGGCAGAACACCGCGAGGCCCCGACGGTCGCCCGTGCGGGTCAGCCGGACGAGCAGCTCGTTGAGGTCCTCGTCGAGCGCGAGTCGGTTGCCGAGGCCGGTGAGCGAGTCGACACGAGCCTCGTGGAACAGGCGCTCGGCAGAGTTGCGCAGGGAGCGCGTCAGCTGGCGCTGCTCGTACTCGAGGCGCCCGAGACGGACGATCGACAGGGCGACGACCACGGTCCCGAGCACCAGCCCGGTGATGTTCATCGTGGGTGTCGCGAACTGGCGCATCGCGACCGCCGCGATGGCCACGAGCGTGGCCATCTCGGGCAACGCCACGCTGAGTGCGAACGTCCGGGTGGTCGAGGAGTCGGCACCGGACGCGCCGTCGGGGTCCGCGGTCGGCGTCGCCCGCAGCCGCCGCGCGGAGGCGACGAGCAGCGCCACCGAGACCAGCGGCAGCGCACCGCTGAGGGTGGCGACGTCGGAGCGGTCGAGTGGATCGGTGGTCAGGATGAGCTCACCCACGCCGACCGCGAGGAGTGCCGCAGCGGCGGTGCGGATGGGGCTGCCGCGACCGGGGCGGCACCGGGCCAACGTGGTCGTCGCGGCGAGCACGACCGCCAGACCCACGAGCGCTGAGCCGTCGAGCACCGACGTGTGCCCCGCGGAGACGGCGCGGACGGCGTCGCCGAACTGGCGCACGATGGCCTGCGCAGGCCGTGCCCAGAACACCGTGAAGGTCGCGACCGCGACGATGAGCACGTCGAGGCGGCGGATCCGGCCCGAGACGTGGTCCGATGCGCTCGGGACGACCAGCAGCCCACCGACCACGGCGAACATGCCAGGGGTCAGCGTGGCGTACCAGTGGGTCTCGGTCGCCCGGCCCGGGTCGAACCACGCCGTGGCGAACCAGACAAGGTCGCCGAGTGCGAGCAACGCGCAGCCGACGGCGACGAGTCGCCACGCCAGGCGGATCCGACCGGTGGCGGTCTGTGCCGCACGTGCCAGCAGGACGGCGGCGGTCGCCGCGCCGGCGGCGTGCACGAGCACCAGGACGCGGCTCTCGAGTGCAGCGTCGAGGTGGATGCCCACCGCCGAGAGGACCTCGGACCACACGAGCCCGGCCACGGCGACCAGCAGCAGCGCGCTCGCGAGCACGACGCCGCCGGCGGTCCGCGTGCGGGCGACCACCGTCGAGCTCGCCTTGTGTGTGGGATCTCCGGACGCGCCGCACGACGCCGAGGCGTCGTTGGGGATGTCGTGGAAGCGGGTCACGTGTGTGGTGGTCCTGACGGGGCGGTCCTCCTGATGTCGGTTGATGGGGTCATCGAACTGAGACTTGTGGGTGGAATTGGGCCGAACGGGTCACCCGTTCCACGGGTGCGGGTCGTGCGCCGATCCGGCCCGCCAGCTGCCCGGCTACTGTTGGCACACGGTCAATAGGCTCCGGGGTGAGTGCCTCGGTACCGGACGACGACAGGACGGAGCGACATGGACACCGCACAGGTCACCGCCGAGCCGGGGACGGCGATCCCGCCGAGCGTGCGACGCAACCACTGGATGAACCAGGTCGCCGTGCACGCCGACGTGCGACCGGACGCGGTGGCCTGGCGCCACCTGGGGGTCGACACCACCTGGCGCCGGACGCACGACCGCATCACGGCGCTCGCCGCGGCGCTCTCACGACGGGGTGTCGGCAGCGGTGACCGGGTGCTGCTCCTGACCCTGAACTCGCCCGAGGTCATCGAGACGGTGCTGGCGGTGAACACGCTGGGGGCGATGGCGGTGCCGATCAACATGCGCCTCGCGCCCGGCGAGATCGCCTACATCGTCGACGACGCGGACGCCGACGTGATCGTCGTGGAGCACCTCCTGGTCCCGCTCGTCGACGCCGTCGCCCAGATCACCGATCGACTGCGTCGCGTCGTGGTGCTCGGCGGCGCATCCGAGGTCCACGAAGAGGTCGCGGCGCTGATGGCCGAACCGCTCGACGGCTTCGTCGCCCCCGACGTGCCCGAGCAGACCCCCGCCTTGATCATGTACACGTCGGGCACGACGGGCCGCCCCAAGGGCGCCATGCTCGACCACGTCAACCTGTTCGCCCAGGCGGTCGCGTGCATCCGGGCGATGAGCATCGTCGACGAGTCCGACATCGCGTTCCTGACCGCGCCGCTGTTCCACATCGCGGGGCTGGGCTCGGTCGCACCGAACCTGGTCCTCGGCATCCCGACCGTCATCCACCCCCTGGGTGCCTTCGACGCCGCGGCGACGATCGACGCCTGGGAGCGTGAGCGGGCGACGGTCGTGTTCAACGTGCCGACGCAGTGGCAGGCGATCTGCGCCCAGCCCGGCGTGCGTGACCGCGACCTGGCGCTGCGCGTGATCAGCTGGGGTGCGGCACCCGCCTCCGAGACGCTCCTGCGCGACATGGCCGAGTGCTTCCCGAACGCGGTGAACGTCGCGGTGTTCGGCCAGACCGAGATGTCACCGATCACCTGCGTGCTGCGCGGCGAGGATTCGATCCGCAAGCTCGGCTCGGTCGGCCGACCGATCCCGACGATGCGCGCCCGCATCGTCGACGACCAGATGCGCGACGTCGCACCCGGCGAGGTCGGCGAGATCGTCTACCTGGGCCCGAACCTGATGCAGGGCTACTGGCGCAAGCCCGTCGAGACGGCCGAGGCATTCGCGGGCGGCTGGTTCCACTCCGGGGACCTGGTGCGAGCCGACGACGAGGGCTTCATCTGGGTCGTCGACCGCAAGAAGGACATGATCATCTCCGGCGGCGAGAACGTGTACTGCGCCGAGGTCGAGAACGTGCTCTTCGGCCACGACGCCGTGCTCGACGTCGCGGTGTTCGGTCGACCCCACGAGAAGTGGGGCGAGGTGCCCGTCGCTGCAGTGGTGCTCGCACCGGGGGCATCGCTGACCGTCGTGGAGCTGACGCAGTGGCTCGACGGTCAGCTCGCTCACTTCAAGTGCCCGAAGGACCTGGTGCCCTACGACGAGCTGCCCCGCAACGCCGGCGGCAAGGTCCTCAAGGCCCATCTCCGCGACCGGGACACCAGCGACCGGGACACCAGCGACCGGGACGGGGGCTGAGCGTGTCGGCGGTCCACCCGCGCTCGGTCGACGACGCCATCTCCTTCGCCGCGCTCGCGGCCGGCACCGCGAACGTGATCATGCAGCTCTCGTGGCCCGAGGTGGGCCACGGGGTCGTCGAGAGCCGGGTCGACTCGGGCAAGGTGACGCTGCACCCGATCAAGCGCGCCCGGACCACCTTCACCTACCTCGCGGTGTCGACGTGGGGCGACGACGACGAGCGTCGCGCCTACCGCAACGCGGTCAACGGCTCGCACGCGCAGGTCCGCTCCACCGAGGACAGCCCCGTCCGCTACAACGCCTTCGACCCGGACCTCCAGCTGTGGGTCGCCGCCTGCCTGTACCGGGGCGTCGAGGACCTGCACAACGCCATGTACCCCCAGGTCGGCTTCCGCGGCGAGCACCAGATCTACGAGCTCGGCCACCGCTTGGCATCGACGCTGCAGGTCAAGCCGGAGCGCTGGCCTGCGGACCGCGACGCGTTCGAGGTGTTCTGGAAGGAGGGCCTGGATCGCGTCCACATCGACGACACCGTGCGCGAGTACCTGACGGGGCTGACCGACATGACCTTCATGCCCAAGGTCGTGCAGCGACTGCAGGGCCCACAGCACCGCTTCTTCACCGTCGGGTTCCTGCCCCAGCGCTTCCGCGACGAGATGCACTTCGAGTGGACGGCCACCCAGCAGCGCCGCTTCGACCGTGTCATGCGCTCGGTCGGTGTCGTGAACCGGCTCGCGCCGACGCCGGTCCGGCTGTTCCCCTTCAACGTGTACATGGCCGACTTCCGTCGCCGCCTGCGCACGGGCAAGGCGCTGGTCTGACCGCCCTGCGGTGACCGCCCCGTGCTGCCAGCCCTGTGCTGCCAGTCCTGTGCTGATCCGCCGTGGGCTGGTCCGCCTGGTCGGATCGCGGCCCGGCCACGCCGCCCACGGATCTGACGACCCGTCAGGTCTCGCGCCAGACTGGTGGTCCATCGATGTCGGACCACAGGAGGACGGGTCGTGGATCTGACCTGGAGCGAATCCGAGGAGGCGTTCCGCGCCGAGGCCCGCAGCTGGCTCGAGGCCAACGTGCCCACCGGCCTGCCCTCGGGCGACACGCGTGAGGGCTTCGACCTGCACCTCGAGTGGGAGAAGTTGCTGCACCAGGACCGCTGGGCGGTCGTGTCGTGGCCCGAGGCCTACGGCGGTCGCGACGCCTCGCTGTGGGAGTGGCTGATCTTCGAGGAGGAGTACTACCGGGTCGGTGGTCCGCAGCGGGTCACCCAGAACGGCATCTTCCTGCTCGCCCCGACCATCTTCGAGTTCGGCACCCAGGCGCAACAGGACCACTACCTGCCCCGCATGTCGGCCGCGGTCGACCTGTGGTGCCAGGGCTGGTCCGAGCCGAACGCCGGCTCCGACCTGGCCGGTGTGCGCTCGAAGGCGACCCGCGACGACGCGGCCGGCGGTTGGTTGCTGTCGGGCCAGAAGACCTGGACGACCCGCGGCGCCTTCTGCAACTACCTGTTCGGCCTGTTCCGCACCGACCCCGCGTCGGAACGGCACAAGGGACTGACGTACTTCATGGTGCCGCTCGACGCCGAGGGCGTGACCGTGCGCGGCTTCGGACGACTCGACGGCGACGAGGGCTTCGCCGAGGTGTTCTTCGACGACGTGTTCATCCCGGACCCCGCCACCGACGACCAGGGCGGCGAGACCGTCGAGGGCATGCTGCGCGGTGGCATCCTGGGCGCGGTCGACGGCGGGTGGGGCGTCGCCATGGCCACCACCTCGTCGGAGCGCGGCCTGACGCTGCGCTCGCCCGGTCGTTTCCGGGCCACCGCGGCACGTCTGGTCGAGCTGGCCCGCGAGCGCCACGAGTCCGGCGCCATGACCGACCGCATGGCCGACGCCGTGACCGACGCGTGGATCGACGCCGAGGCCTATGCGCTCTACACCTTGAGCGACGTCTCCGGCATCGTCGAGGGGCGCTCGCCCGGCGCCCGGTCGTCGTACAACAAGATCTTCTGGTCCGAGCTCGACGTGCGTCTGCACCAGGCGGCGCTCGACCTGCTCGGCCCCGACGCCGAGCTCGACGGCCCGTGGATGAAGGGGTACCAGTTCGCGCTCTCGGGGCCCATCTACGCGGGCACCAACGAGATCCAGCGGAACATCGTCGCCGAGCGGGTGCTCGGCCTGCCGCGCAAGTGAGGGACCTGCCATGAGATTCGCCTTGAGCGACGAACAGATCGAGTTCCGCGACGCAGTGCGCGGCCTGCTCGCCGACACCTGCGGACCCGACGACGTCCGTGCCGCCTGGGCCGACGCCGAGCTCGCCGGCGGCGGTCCCGGTGGTGGCGACGGCACGGTGCCGGCCGCCTGGGACTCGCTCGCCGAGATGGGCGTGCTGGGCATCTGCGTGCCCGAGTCCCACGACGGTCTCGGCATGACCGACGAGGACCTCGTGCCGCTGCTCGTCGAGGTGGGCCGCGCCGGTCTGCCCGATCCGGTCTCGTCGACCGCGGGGGTCGCGGTGGGACTGCTGCGCGACCACGCCCCGTCGGGTCTGGCTGCGCAGTGGCTGCCGCAGATCGCGGCCGGCTCGCTGCGCGTCGGCGTGGGCTTCGGGGCGACGCCGTACGTGTCGGCCGCCCGCCGCTGCGGCGCCTTCCTGTTGTGCGACCGCGGTGAGGTGCACCTGGTCGCGCCCGGCGACGTGGCGTTGCGGGACCTCGACTCCGTCGACGGCGCACGACACCTGGCCGAGGTGTCGTGGACCCCGTCGCCGGCCACGCTGGTCGTCGACGGCGACGCCGGCTTCGCCGCGACCAACGCGGTCTTCGACCGCGCCGCCCTGGGAGCGGCGGCGATCCTGCTGGGCCTGAGCCGCACCATGCTGCAGATGACGGTGCTGTACGCGACCGAGCGCCACCAGTTCGGCGTGCCGATCGGCAGCTTCCAGGCGGTCAAGCACCACCTGGCGGATGCCTCGCTGGCGGTCGAGTTCGTCGAGCCGCTCGTCCTGCGCGCCGCCAACTCCCTGGCGACGGGTGACCCGGACGCCGCCGTGCACGTCTCGATGGCCAAGGCCAAGGCGTCGACCGCCGCGGTCGAGGCGGCCGCTGCGTCGCTGCAGGTGCACGGAGCGATCGGGTACACCGTCGAGTGCGACCTGCACCTCTACATGAAGCGCGCCTGGGCGCTCGCCTCGCGCTACGGCGACGCCGAGTTCCATCGACGCCGGGTGCGCACGGGCGTGCTCGCCGTCTGAGCGTCCGGCCGTGAAGGCGCTCGTCCAGCGAGTCGCCGACGCTCGGGTCCGCATCGACGGCGACGTCGTCGGTGAGATCGGCCCGGGCCTGTGCGTGCTCGTCGGGGTCACGCACTCCGACGACGGGTCGACCGCCCGTCGCCTGGCCGAGAAGGTCTGGCACCTGCGGATCTTCGACGACGAGCACGGCAACATGGGCCGCTCCGTCGCGGACGGCACGCGCGAGCTGCTCGTGGTCAGCCAGTTCACGCTGTACGGCGACACCCGCAAGGGTCGCCGTCCGTCGTGGATCGACGCCGCCCGACCGGAGCAGGCGGAGCCGCTCGTCGATGCGTTCGTCAGCGCGCTCGTCGACCTCGGCGCGACGGTCGCCACGGGCCGCTTCGGCGCCGACATGGCCGTGGAGCTGGTCAACGACGGACCGGTCACGGTGTCGATCGAGCTCTGAGCCGTCGCCGTCCGACAGGCCCCCGGCGACGGTGCTTGACCCGGGGCGGTCGCAGTGGCGAGCATGTCGTCATGCGTGCCCTGGTCATCCACGAGAGCCTCACCGGAAACACCCGCGAGGCGGCCCGACTCATCGTGGATGAGCTGGCCGCCGAGGGCTGGGACGCCAGCGAGTGCAGCGCCCGAGAGGTCGACAACGGCGCCCTCCAGGCCGCCGACGTGGTCGTCGTCGGCACCTGGGTCGACGGGCTGTTCTTCTTCGGCCAGCGCCCCGGTGGCAGCGGGCACCTGTCGAAGATGCCGCTGCTGGGCGGCAAGCCGACCTACGTCTACGTGACCTGCGCGATCGACCCCGGCAAGACCCTCGAGAAGCTCAGCAGCCTGGTCGAGGAGCGCGCCGGCAACGTGGTCGGCGGCATGGTGATCAAGCGCAGCGACCTGGTCGACCGCAGCATCGAGTTCGCCCGGCGCGTCGCCGGCGCCGCGGAGTCCCGCGTCGTCGAGGCCTGAACCCCGGCGACCTCCCGCTTCTCGCCTCGTCCTCGCCGGCTCTCCCGACATCGGACTCCGATCCGGTGCCTGAGCACCGGATCCGAGTCGGAAGTGCGTGCCCTGGCGTCGGTCCGCCGGGGCCGCATCGTCGGTGTCACAGGCGGTCGGTACAGTGCCCGGCGTGTTGCACCTGCACACATCCGGACGCATCGAGCCCCTCGCACTCTCGCTGGCGGGGGTGCTCGCCGACGCGCCCTCGGACCCGATGTCGCCCGAGTGGATCGCGGTGCCGTCAGAGGGCATGCGCCGTTGGCTGTCGCTCGAGCTCGCCGGCCACCTGGGGGCCAGCGGGCCTCGCTCGCGTGACGGCGTCGCCGCCAACATCACCTCCGCGTTCCCCGGGTCGCTGCGGGCCCGGGTGCTCGAGGGTCGCCCCCACGGCGTCGCCGCGGCGCCGGCGGATGCCGGCGACGACCCGTGGTCGGTCGACCGGCTGGTGTGGTCGGTGCTCGACGCACTGCTGCGCCACGCGTCCGACCCGCTGATCGCTCCGCTGCTCGACCTGCCGTCGGGCAGCTCTCGGTTCGGTCGTGCGCGTCGTGTCGCCGACCTCTTCGACCGCTACCACGTGCACCGCCCCGCCATGATCTGCGCGTGGGCCGCCGGCGACGACACCGACCCGGCAGGACGCCCGCTGCTGCGCCACCACCGCTGGCAGGCGCACCTCTGGCGACTCGTACGCGCCGACATCGCCGTGCCCAGCCCGGCCGAGCGGCTGCCCGGGCTGATCGACGCGCTGCGCGCCGGTGAGCTCGACGTCGACCTGCCGGATCGCGTGCTGCTCTTCGGCCTCACGCTGCTGCCCGGCGGGGCCGGCTTCCTCGACCTGGCCGACGCGCTGGCGGTGCAGCGCGACGTGCACCTCTTCCTGCTCGAGCCGTCACCCGCGTCGGGTCGACGCGTCGTCGAGCAGCTCGCGCCGTCGCCCGGTCCGGTCAGGCTGCGAGCGGACGACCTCACCGCCGCGTCGGTCGAGCACCCGCTGGTCCGGTCGTGGGGACGCCTGCACCGCGAGACCACCGTCCTGCTGGCCGACGCCGCGACCCGTGGGCTGCCGGCGCCGCGCCAGGTCGCCGAGCCGGCCCGGCGCCGCCACGCGCCGGTGACCCTGCTGTCGCAGCTGCACGACGACATCGCCGCCGACCGGTCGCCCACCGGCGACCTCGAGGTCCGCGTCGATGACCGCTCCGTGCAGTTCCACGCCTGCCACGGCACGACTCGCCAGGTCGAGGTGCTGCGCGACGTGCTCATGCACCTGCTGGCCGACGACGAGCTGGCCCTGCGCGAGGACGACCTGCTCGTCGTGTGCCCCGACCTCGAGCGGTTCGCCCCGGTCATCGAGGCGGTGTTCGGACCGTCGGTCGACGACCCCACGCGACACCGCGGCCCCGTCACCGACGCGGCGACCCCGCCGCTGCGCTACCGGATCGCTGATCGGTCCATCCGCAGCGCCAACCCGGTGCTCGCGGCCACCACGGCCCTGCTCGACCTGGTCGCCGGCCGGTTCGACGCCCCGTCGGTCCTCGACTTCGTCTCGCTCGGGCCGGTGCGCGAGCGCTTCCGCTTCAGCGACGACGACCTGGCACGACTCGCCGACTGGGTCGACGCCACGAACGTCCGCTGGGGGCTCGATGCCGCCCACCGCCAGGGTGCCGGCGTGCCGGCGTCCATCACCAACAACACCTGGCAGGCGGCGATCGACCGCCTGCTGCTCGGCGCCGCCGTGCTCGAGGACGACCGCACCCTGGCCGTCGGCGACGTCGCCCCCTACGGGATCGAGAGCGACGACGTCGTCGTCGCCGGGCGTCTCGCCGATCTCCTCTGGCAGCTCGGCGAGCTGGCCGAGCAGACCGCCACCCCTCGTCCCGTCGGCGAGTGGATCGAGCTGCTCCGGGCCAACGTCGCCGCCCTGTTCCGCACCGACGACGACACCGAGTGGCAGCTCGAGTCGATGCTGCGGCTGCTGGGCGAGATCGTCGAGTCCGCACAGGGCACCGGTGGCGCGTCGGTCGCGCTCGACTTCGTCGACCTGCGACGCCTGCTCAGCGACCGCCTCGAGGACGCCCCGGGCCGGCCCGACTTCTTCCGCGGCGGGATCACGATCAGCTCCATGACCCCGCTGCGCTGGGTGCCGCATCGGGCCGTGGTGCTGCTCGGCGCCGACCAGTCGGCGTTCGGCGCGGGTGCCGTCGACGGCGACGACCTGGCCGCGGCGGTGCCGCTGCTGGGCGACCGCGACAGCCGCGGCGAGTCCCGCCAGTCGCTGCTCGAGGCGGTGCTCGCCGCACGTGAGCGGCTGGTCCTCATCCGCGACGGCCACGACGTGCGGACCAACCACGAGGTTCCGCCCGCGGTCGCGGTCGCCGAGCTGCGCGACGTGCTGCTCGCGATGGTCGAACCGTCGCACCGCGACGAGCTCGCCCGGCGACTCGAGGTGCACCACCCCCGCCAGCCCTTCGACGAGCGGTGCTACGTGCCGGGAGCGATCCTTGGATCCGGGGCCTGGAGCTTCGACCCGACCGCGCTGCGCGGCGCCGAGGCCCGTCGGGAACGGCGCACCGGCCTCGAGCCATTCCTCAACACGCCCTTCGAGCGCGACGACGCCGAGGTGATCGAGCTCGCCGAGCTGCAGTCGTTCATGAAGGACCCGGTGAAGTACTTCCTGCAGCGCCGGCTCGGCCTGAGACTGCCCCGCCGAGAGGACGGCGTCAGCCCGCTGCTCCCGGTCGGCCTCGACCCCCTCGAGCAGTGGAAGGTCGGTGACAGCCTGCTGTCGGCCCGGCTCGCAGGTGTGAGCGTCGACGACTGGTGCCGGGTCGAGCAGCGCCTGGGCACGCTGCCGCCGGCAGCCCTCGGCGATGCGCTGGTGGCGTCGGTGGTCGACGACGTCGAGCAGCTCGTGTCGACCGCGGTGCAGCACGGCCTCGAGCCGGGTCGGGCCGACCGCCTCCCCGTCGAGGTCGTGCTCGGCGACGGCACCCGGGTGATCGGCACCGTGCTCGGTCGCCTCGCCGGCGAGGCGCAGGGGCCCGTGCGGCTGTCCTACTCCAAGGACCGCCCGGCGTTCCGACTGCCGGCCTGGCTCGACCTGATCGCCCTCGCCGCGACCGAGCCCGCCGCCGACCAGCGTGCCGTCGGCGTCTACCGGAGCCGGACGCCGAACAAGGCGCCCGTCGCGATCGACCTCGCGGTCGAGGGCGACCCGGAGCAGCGTCGGGCCGCGGCGGTCGCGGCGCTCGAGGTGATCGTCGGGTTGTACCGCTCCGGCACCGCCGAGCCCCTGCCGATCTTCGAGTACCTGACGCCGTTGCTGCACCTCGGCAAGGCAGGACCCGACGACTGGCGCCGGCCTGCCCAGTTCGGTGGCGGTGGCGACGGCGACCGGCCACCGGCCCGTCTGGTCTTCGGTGACCACGACTTCGACACGCTCACCGCCATACCGGTCGCCCCGCACGATCCTCCCGCCCCGTTGGCCGACACCGACCGCCGGGCCGAGCGTCTCGCCCACGTGATCTGGCACGCGTACGAGATCTCGGTCGTCGACCGCAACGACCCCTCGGGTGCGTCATGAGCGAGACGTTCGACCTGCTCGACGAACTGCCCCGGGGACGGCTGGCGATCCAGGCCAGCGCCGGGACGGGCAAGACCTACACCCTGGCAGCGCTCGCCACCCGGTTCATCGCCGAGCGCGACCTCGACGTCTCCGAGCTGCTGATCGTGACCTTCACCAGGGCCGCGACGTCCGAGCTCCGTGCCCGGGTCCGCGAGCGTCTCGTGGGCGCCGCCGAGTTCCTCGCCACCGAACCGTGCGACGCGACCCTCGCCGAGACCGACGACGAACTGCTCGCGCACCTGGCTGCCACCGACCGCGACCTGCGTCTGGCCCGCCTGCAGCGCGCCATCACCGAGTTCGACGCCGCGACGATCACCACGATCCACGGCTTCGCCACCCAGGTGCTCGGCACCCTCGGCACGACCGCCGGCACCGATCCCGACGCCACCCTGGTCGACGACTCCGCCGAGCTCGCCGCGGAGTGCTGCGCCGACGTGCTCGCCGCCGCGTCGGTCGCCCACGCGAGCGAGGTGCTGCCGAAGCACGCCGCGCTGGTCGCCGCGACCCGCAACGCCATCAACATCCCGGACCTCGTGCTCGCGCCGTGCGCGGACGACGACGGCGTCGACGACGCGACCCGACTGCTCGTCGAGCTGGTCGCCGCGTCGATCGACCTGATGCGGTCGCGCCGACGCGGCGCGGGGACCCTCAGCTTCGACGACATCCTCGTCGAGCTGCGCCGGGCGCTCGACGGCGGCAGCGGCACCGCCGCGATCGAGACGCTGCGCAGCCGGTTCCGGGTCGCGCTCATCGACGAGTTCCAGGACACCGACCCGGTGCAGTGGGACATCTTCCGCACCCTGTTCGACGGCTCCGACGACTCGTCGCTGGTGCTCGTGGGCGACCCGAAGCAGGCGATCTACGCCTTCCGCGGTGCGAACGTGCACACCTACCTCGACGCCGTCGGGTCCGGTGCCGCCCGCCGCACGCTGGCCACCAACTGGCGTTCCGACGGCGCCGTGCTCCGTGCGACCGACGCCCTGTTGTCGGGCACCACCTACGGGTCGCCCGAGATCGCGTTCGCCCCCGTCGGTCCCGCCCCCCACCACGAGCACCGACGCCTGACCGACGCGCAGGGCCAGCCGTTGCCGGCGGTCGACCTCCGCCTGGTCAGCGGCGAGGGGCGCGACACGACGAAGGCGGGCGACCTCAAGACCGGCCTGGCCCAGAAGATCGTCGCCGCCGACCTGGTCGCCCGGGTGCGTGCACTGCTCGCCGACGGGCACCTCCCTGTGAGCGCCGGCGACGAGGCGGCGCCCGAGCACGTCGGTCGGCGTGTGCGACCCTCCGACATCGCCGTGCTGGTGCTGAACAGCAAGGAGGCGAACGAGATCCAGGCGGCGTTGATCGCGCAGGGTGTCCCGGCGGTGCTCGCCCGCGGCGACAGTGTGCTCGAGTCCCCCGCGGCCGAGCAGTGGCGCTGGCTGCTCGAGGCGCTGCTGCGGCCCTCGGACCTGTCCCGGGCACGCACCTTCGCCATGTCGTGGTTCTGCGGTCGCAGCGCGACCTGGGTGCACGAGGCACCCGACGCCGAGCTGGCAGCGCTCCAGGAGCAGTTGCACGACTGGGCAGAGACGCTGCTCGAGCACGGCGTCATCGACTTCGTGCACCGCGTGCGCAACGAGAGCGGCGTCGTCGCCCGGGTGCTCGCCCGACCCGACGGCGACCGGGCGATGACCGACGTGGACCACGTCGCCGAGCTGCTGCAGGCCTCGGCGACGGCGGGCCGGGCCAGCGTCGCGGGCTTGCTGTCGGTGCTCGACGCCCCACCGCCGGTCACCGTCGACGCCGACATCGACCGTGACGTCGTGTCCCGCCGGGTCGAGTCCGAGGCGCAGGCGGTGCAGATCATGACCATCTGGGTCTCGAAGGGCCTCGAGTTCCCGATCGTGTGCTGCCCGACGTTGTGGCGTCAGCCCGACCACGAGGTCATCTACCGCGACCCCGTCACCGGCCAGCGCACCTATGACCTGGCCGGCGGCAGCACCTGGCCCGACAAGGCTGGCGCCGCGGCCCGCAAGGCACTCGCCGAGTCCGAGGCCGCCGGCGAGCGGCTCCGGCTGCTCTACGTCGCGCTGACCCGCTCCCAGCACCAGACCATCGTCTGGTGGGCCCGCTACAACCGCAGCGCGAAGAGCGCCCTCGCCCGCGTGCTGTTCGCCCGGGCCGGCGGAGTGATCGACCCGGATCGATACGGTGCAGCGAAGGTGGCGTTGCCCGACGACGGCGATCTGCTCACCGGGCTCGCCCCGATCGTCGAGGCCTCCGGCGACACGGTCCACACCTCGGTCGTCACCGATGCCGTCGCGGACCAGCCGTGGGTCGATCCGACCGTGGAGACGACGGGGCCCGAGCTGAGCGTCGCCCGCCTGGAGCGCGAGCTCGAACGGTCCGCCCACCGCTGGTCCTTCACGGCGATCACCAGCCGGGCGGCCGCCCACGAGGACCCGTACGACCTGAGTGGCGGCGACGCCGGCGCAGCGGATGAGGACCACCACGACCAGCAGGACCCGCCCGTCGTGGTGTCGGCCACCGGCTCCACGACCGGTGAGCCAGCGGTGGCCGGCTCGCTGTCGATGCTGCCCGCCGGCGCGACCTTCGGCACCCTGGTGCACTCGGTGCTCGAAGACGTCGACTTCACCGCCGAGCACCTCGAGGACGATCTGCGGGCCCAGGTCGACCGCCAGCTCGAGTGGCGTGCGATGGACCTGAGCCCGGTGGGCGAAGGGATCGGCAGCCACGAGGCCGGGCGCGAGCTGCTCGTCGCCGGGCTCCGCGAAGCGATCGAGACGCCACTCGGCCCGATCGCCGAGGGCCGCCGTCTGCGTGACGTGCGTGCGGGTGACCGCCTCGACGAGATGTCCTTCGAACTGCTGCTCGGCACCGCGAACCGTCGGGCGACGGTCCGTCAGATCGGCCGGCTGGTCTGCCAGCACGTCCCGGCCGGCGACCTCTTCGGTCCGGCGCCGCTGCACGACTGGGCGGCCGGCCTCGCCGACGGTGAGATCCCGGTGTCGCTCGACGGGCACCTCACCGGCTCGATCGACCTGGTGCTGCGTGTGCGCGACGACGCCGGTGCGGCCCGCTACGTCGTGGTCGACTACAAGACCAACCGGCTCGGCGAGCGAGGGCGTCCGCCGCGACCCGACGACTACCACCCGGACCGCCTGGCGGTCGCGATGACCGAGCACCACTATCCGCTGCAGGCGTTGCTCTACTCGGTGGCGCTGCACCGCTACCTTCGCTGGAGGGTCCCCGGCTACGACCCCGCCACCGAGCTCGGCGGAGCGGCCTACCTGTTCCTGCGTGGCATGACCGGCGCGCAGGTCGCCACCGACGGCGGCGCGCCGCACGGCGTGTTCGCCTGGCCCACCCCGCCCGAGCTCGTGACCGAGCTGAGCGACCTGCTCGACGGTCGACGTGTCACGGGGGTCGGCGCATGACGGGAGTCGGTTCATGACGACGCCGCAGGACGCCGCGATCGGCGATGCCATCGGGTCGACCGCTGCCGGCGTGCTCCCGAGGGTGCCGTCCTCGGTCGCCGTGCTCGCGCCGTTCGTCGACGCCGGTGTCGTCGGTCCGGCCGAGGTGCACCTCGCAGCCTCAGTGGCTCGGCTGGCAGGAGAGCGCGCCGCGCTCTCCGACGAGGTCCTGTTGGCGCTCGCGGTCGCCGCCCGCGGTCCACGACTGGGTCATGTGTGCGTCGAGCTCGATCGGGTCCGGGCGTTGGTCGTCGACGGTGACGACGATGCCGTCGCCGACCTGCCGTGGCCGGAGCGCGCCCAGTGGGCCACGGCACTGGACACGAGCCAGGTCGTCGCAGCCCCCGCTGATGCCGACGCCGAGCCGATCCGCCCGCTCGTCTGGGACGGCCGGCGGCTCTACCTGCACCGTTACTGGGCCTACGAGCGCGCCGTGGCCGCCGACCTGGTCGACCGCGCCGGCCGTGCGCCCCGCTCCGCCGCGGGCGTCGACGCCGCGGCTCGACGGGCGAAGCACTTCGGCGTGCTCGAGTCGCTCTTCGGGCCGGAGCGGGTCCCCGGCGCCGACGGCGGGCCCGATGAACCGAACCTGCAGCGCCGAGCCGCCGAGGTCGCGCTCGGCAGCGGGCTCGCCGTGATCGTCGGCGGCCCCGGCACCGGCAAGACCCGCACCGTGGCTCGGCTCCTGGCCGCCGCCAAGCTGGTCGCCGAGAGCGAGGGGCGACCGCTCGACGTCGCACTCGCCGCGCCGACCGGCAAGGCAGCGGCACGGATGACCGAGGCGGTGCACCTGGCGGTCGACGCCGCCGTTGCCGAGGGACTGGTCTCGGCGTCGCTCGCCGAGGAGCTGCGCTCGACCCGGGCGACCACGATCCACTCGCTGCTCGGCTGGGCGCCGGGTGCCCGCTTCCGCCACGACCGCGACGACCCGCTGCCGCACGACCTGGTCGTCGTCGACGAGACGTCGATGGTGGCGCTCCCGCTCATGGCACGACTGCTCGACGCCGTGCGCCCCGACGCGCAGCTCGTGCTGGTCGGCGATCCGTACCAGCTCGCGTCGGTCGAGGCCGGCACCGTGCTCGGCGACGTGGTCGGACCGACTGCGTCGAGCGGTCCCACCTCGGCGGGTCCCACGACGCCCGACGCGCCGACCTCGCCTGCCACGGCGTCGGCGCCGCTGGCGCAGAACCTGGCCGTGCTGCGGCGTGCACACCGCTTCGCCCGCGACTCCGGCATCGCCCGGTTGGCAGAGGCGGTGCGCGTCGGCGACGCCGACGCGGCGATCGAGCTGCTCGCCGACGGCGGCCACGACCTGCGTTGGGTGCGCCACGACGACGCCGCGGGTGTTGCCCAGGTCGAACACCTGGTCGTCGATGCAGGCGTGGCCTCGGTGACCGCGGCGCTCGCCGGATTCGGTGGCGCAGGGCTCGAGGCGGCCACCCAGGTCAAGATCCTCGCGGCGACCCGCCACCAGCCGTTCGGCGTCTTCGACTGGAGCGACCGCATCGAAGCCGCGGTTGCCGCCCGCGTGCCGGAGCTCACCCACACCCGCCGCTGGTACGTCGGGCGCCCGGTGATCGTCACCGCGAACGACCCGCTGAACCGGGTCGCGAACGGCGACGTCGGACTGGTCGTCAACGGCGAGGACGGCGTCGCCGTCGCGATGAGCTCGGGTGAGGGGCTGCGGCTGATCCCGCCCTCACGGCTCGACCGGGTCGACACGTGGTGGGCGATGACGATCCACAAGAGCCAGGGATCGGAGTTCGAGCACGCGGTGGTGTCGCTGCCCTCCGGGGACTCTCCCGTGCTGACCCGAGAGCTGATCTACACCGCCGTCACCCGGGCGCAGCGACAGCTGACCGTCGTCTCGTCGGAGTCGTCGTTGCGCGCCGCGATCGCCCGCCCGGTCGCCCGTGCCTCAGGGCTGCGCGACCGCCTCTGGCCGAGCGCCTGACCGAACACCCGACTGGCCGTCGACCGAACACCCGACTGGCCGTCGGTGCGGGTTCATCGTCCCTTCGTGAGTGTGGGCCTCGAGGGTGAGGGCCAGAACGACGTCAGATGGCGTCGTACCATCTGACCGATGGCGGCCGAGTGGGTGGAGATCGAGGTCCCGAGCTTCGACGGAGGTGCTCCGGCATTCCTCGAATGGGCCGGAGCCGCGGCCGATGTTCGGTTGCACTACAGCCCCGATCCGATCCTGGCGGTCGACGAACCGGGCCGCCGAGGGTACTTCGCCGACGATGTCTACCTGGCCGTTGCGTGGGTCGCCGAGGGTGGCGACGAGCTGCTGCAGGCACTGCACGACCACGGCGTGACAGCGACGTCGTCGACGCACACCACCAGCCATCGCGAGCTCCTGACCTCGCTGACGACGAGCGGATCACCCGTGCCCTTCCGATTCCCGTAGCGACGGACGTTCAGCCGCCGA
The DNA here is from genome assembly GCA_023389745.1 of Actinomycetes bacterium. Taxonomy (GTDB): domain Bacteria; phylum Actinomycetota; class Acidimicrobiia; order Acidimicrobiales; family Microtrichaceae; genus JAFAFN01. The sequence goes on along the minus strand of JAEWED010000189.1, from coordinate 8,891 downwards.
CGAAGCGGACCGCGACGGGTGCGGGTCGCGCGCGAGCGTGACGGTTTCTCTCCTCAAGCGAGCTCGACGTGGTTCCAGGTGGAGAGGTCGCGACGGAGCTGGCGGTCGTGTGTGACCAACGCGATCGCAGCGTCGGTGGAGCCGAAGGCCTCTGTGAGCTCATCGACGAGGGAGATCGAGACGTGGTTGGTCGGCTCGTCGAGCAGCAGGACGTGGGGCCGACTCGCCAGAGCGAGCGCCAGGTCGAGGCGTCGCTGCTGGCCCATCGACAAGCTGGCGACGGGTTTGGCGATGTCGGACGGCGACAGGAGGCCGAGCGCCCGGAGGGGCACCGGGACGACCGCCGGGTCCTGCGCCCGGATCTCATGCAGCCGTTCGTCGTAGGCGGCGTGCACGGTTCGCTGGTCTCGGTGGGGCGACTCCTGAGCGACGAGACCGACGCGGGCGCCCGGGGCGCTGGTGACGGCGCCGGTGTCGGGGCCGAGGCGGAGTGCGAGCAGTGCCAACAGGGTCGACTTCCCGACGCCGTTGCGGCCGGTGATGAGCACGCGGTCCTCGCTCGAGAGGCTCATGGACACGGGATTCGGCAGGCGACCCGCCACCGTGACGCCGTCGGCTCGGATGAGGGTGACGCCGGGGATCGCCGGCAACTCGGGCATGTGGAACTGCAGCGGCGCCTGGGGCTTCGCCACTGCATGGTCCGAGAGCGTGTCGAGTCGCCGGTTGACCGCTCGGACCAGCGACGGAGCCCGGGTGGCGCGTTGGTGCTTCCCTGTGCCCTTGGGGGGTCGCCATCCGGACTCGAGGCGGTTCTGCGCCGCTGAGAGGTCGTTGGCGAGCCGGATCTGTTCGGCGTGATGCTGCTCGTGCTCCTGGACCCAGCGGTCGAACTCGGACCTCCGTCCGTCGAGGTACCCGGCATAGCCGTTGCCGTACAGGCGCGCACGACCATCCCGGCTGGGGTCGAGGTCGAGCACCCGGGTCGCGACATCGGCGAGCAGGACGCGGTCGTGGCTCACGATGACGACCCCACCCTGCAACTCCTGCAACGCGGTGGTGAGGTAGTCGAGCGCCTGCTGATCGAGGTGGTTCGTCGGCTCGTCCAGCAGCAAGAAGTCGTGATCGGCGCCGAGCAGGCAGGCCAGCCGCACCCGGTAGCGCTCGCCGACCGACATCTCAGCCAGGCGTCGGCTGCGGTCGCTGACGGCACCGAGGGCAGCGAGAGCGAGATCGACGCGCCGGTCGGCGTCCCACGCGTCGAGCAGCGTCGCCCGTTCGAGCGCTGCCGCGTACCGCTCGTCTGCGCCGGAGGTTCCGTCGGCGAGCTCCAAGCCTGCGGCGTCAAGTGCTCGCAGGGCTCGGCGGACGTCGGCGAGCTCGATGTCGATCAAGTCGCCGACCGTGCGATCGGCGTCGACGGTGATCTCCTGCTCGGCGATCCCCAGGCTCCCGACGCGGCGGACCGTTCCGGAGTCGGGGGCGAGCGACCCGGCCAAGACGTGGAGCAGGGTCGACTTGCCCCGGCCGTTCTCGCCGACGACGGCAAGACGCGAGGCCGGGCCCAACGAGACGGACAGGTCGTTGAGCACGGTCCTGCCGCCGCGCTCGACGCTGATGGCGGTCGCCGCCAACTGGGCGCGGGCGCGTGCCCGCGGTACTTCGAGGTTCATGAGGCTGCTGCACTTCCAAGGTGCGACGCCGGCCCGCACGGGCACGGCGTCGGGGATCACGGACGACGACCCCGCACGCGGGGTCGCAGGGGTCAGCGGCGTCGAGCGCCGCCCGGTCACCGTCCGTGATCAGAAGAACAGAAGCTGTTGCACGACAACAGGCTACACACGCCCGAGAACATCGAAGCTCAGCGGCCCGTGCCGTTCCGGGACATCGCTGGCTGCCCGGCGAAGGAGCCCGACGAACGCGAGCGATGCCGGATCGGAGGGCGACGCTCTCAGGCGGCGGCGATCTCGCCGACGCCGAGCGTCGAGCCCTTCGTGCTCGGCGTGACCTCGATGCCCACGCGGATGCGTTCGCGCAGCGCTCCGACGTGGCTGATGATGCCGACCATGCGTCCGCCGGCGCGCAGCTGGTCGAGCTCGTCCATGGCGAGGTCGAGCGAGTCCGGGTCGAGCGTGCCGAACCCCTCGTCGATGAAGAGGGTGTCGAGGTGCACGCCACCGGCGTGCTGCTGCACGGACTCCGCGACCGCGAGGGCCAGCGCCAGCGACGCCTGGAACGTCTCGCCGCCCGACAGCGACTGGACCTCTCGCTCCTCGCCGGTGTGTGCGTCGCGCACGCGCAGGTCGAGCCCGGACTTGGCGGCACCCTTGGCCCGGTCGCGGTGGACCGCCAGCGTGTAGCGGCCCGAGCTCATGGCCAGCAGGCGCTGGTTGGCGAGCTGGCAGATGTCCTCGAGGTAGGCCGCGAGCACCCAGCGCTGCAGCGACACCTTGTCGCCCCGCTTGCCGGCGCACTGGTCGGCGATCTCGGAGAGCAGCTCGGCCCGGGCGAGCTGCTGCTCGGCGGTGGCGGCGATGCGCCGGTGCGCCCCGCACCAACCGCGCACGGCCTCGTCGGCCGACGTCCACCAGGCGCAGCGCGTCGCAGCGAGGTTCGCCGCCCGATCGGCGGCCTCGAGCGCGTCGCGACTGCGCGTGGCGTCAGGCGCTTCGTCGGGCAGGTCCCGCAGCTCCTCGGAGTCGAGCAGCACCACCGTGCGGGCGAGCTCGTCGTCGTGGTGTTTGATCGACCGGGCGAGCCGATCGCGGTCGTCGGCCGACAGCGCCGCCGCGAGGACCGAGTCGACATCGGTGAAGGGCGAGGCGGCGATGAGCTCGTCGCGACGGGCGAGGCGTTCGTCGAGCAACGCCGAGGAGCGGCCCCGGTCGACGATCGAGTCGCAGAGCTCGCCGAGGAGCTCGGAGGTGCGCCGCACGACGCGGACGACGTCGTCGAGTCGCACTCCGTCGCCGAGCTCGTCGACGACGGTGCGCTCGCACTCGAGCGCACGCTCTCGCAGCTCGGTCGACCGCACCGCCGCCGTGCTCGCCTGGTCGAGCGCCTCGGCGAGCGCGGCGTCGGCGGTGTCGCGCAGCCCGTCGTGCGCCGCGAGCTCGGCAGCGAGGTCGTCGACGGTCGCCGCGGTGTCGGTCGCGGTGCGCAGCTGGTCCCGGGCGTCGGCTGCCTCGGCGGCCACACGTTCGGGGTCGACCTCGGCCCCACCGGCTGCGGCTTCGAGCGAGCGGAGCGACTCCTCGGCGTCGCGGAGGCGATCGAGCGCGGCCCGCTCGGCGGTCGCGGCGGCGTCGACGTCGGCCTCGGCCGCGTCGACCAGCTCGCGAGTGACCGCGTCGGCGGCACCCGCGGCGGGCGCCGGATGCTCGAACGAGCCGCACACGGGGCACGAGGTGTCGTCCTCGAGCCGGCCGGCGAGCTCGGCGGCGATCCCGTCGAGGTAGTGCTGACGCAGGTCGTTGAGCCTGGATCGGCGGTCCTGCAGGGCGCGATCGGCGTCGAGGTGCGCGACCCGCAGCATCTGGACCTGGTCACGGGCGGGAGCGAGTCGCGCCGCGGCCCGCGCCCGGGTGGCGGTCGCCTCGGCTGCGGCGGACAGCCCCGCCAAGCGGGCCTGCGCGTCGCGAGCCCGTTCGAGGCGCTGCTCGAGGTCGGCCCTGCTGGCGACGAGCGCCTGGATCGCTGCCTGCGCCTGCTCGACGACCCGCCGATGCGCCGTGGCGGCGATCGCCGCATCGTCGGCCTGGTTGGTGAAGCGCTCGGCGTCGGCGGCGAGCTCGCGCAGCGCATCGAGCCGGGTGAGCCGGGCGACGACCGCGTCGCGGGCCGAGTGGACCAGGGGCAGCAGGTCGCCCTGCGCGGCGCCGCCGCTGCCGACGGCCTCGAGCGGCAGGTCGTGCACCTCGTCGGGGAGCTGCGAGCCACCCCGGGCCCAGGCGCGCTCGACACGGGCGGCGAGCTCGTCGAGCCGCTCGACCGCGGCACGGTCTGCGGCCTGCGCCGCGGCGGCCTGCTCGATCGGGTCGATCAGGCCAGCGGCATCGGTCGCTGCGGCGAGGTGGAGGCGGGCGCGCTCGACCTGCTCACCGTCGGCGGTGAGCCGGTCCCGGGTGGCGCGCAGCGCTGCTCGACGGTCGACACGCTCCACGACGTGGCTGACGCGGTCGTGCTCGACCGCGGCGGCCCGGGCAGCGTCAGCCGCGTGCTGCGCGGCGTCGGCGGCGTCGCGCGCCCGGTCCGAGACGGTCGCCGCAAGCGCGTCGAACGATGCCTGGTCGACCACCCGTGGCTGCGTCGGCACCGCGCTCAGCGGCCCGGTCGGCTGCGGTCGGACCTCGCCGTCGACCTCGACCCACCGCTCGATCGCCTGGTCCTGCAGCTGCTGCAGCTCGGCCCGGGTGGCCGCCAAGGTCGAGTGGGCCTGGGCCGCCTGGTGCTGGAGGTGGTCGGCGACGAGGCCGTAGAGCTCGGTCTCGAACAGGGTCTTGAGCAGCTCCTCGCGCTTGTCGGAGTTGGAGCGGAGGACCTCTTCGAAGTTGCCCTGGGGCAGGACGATGACCTGCTGGAACTGCTTGACGGTGAGCCCGACCAGCTCGCCGACCTTGGCGCCGACGTCGTGGATGCCCGAGGCCACGGGCTCCCAGTCGGAGCCGACGAGGCGCGCGAGGCTCGCGCTCGCGCCCTTCTCGACGACGCCGTCGCCGCCACGGCGCCGGGCGCGTTCGTGGCGGGGCACCCGCTCGATCAGCCAGGTGGCGCCCTGGGCCTCGAACTCGAGGCGGACCGCGGGTTCGGCGTCGCGGTCGGCGAAGTCGGAGCGCAGCGACGCCGTGCGCCTCGCGCCGGCGACCTCTCCGAAGAGGGCGAAGGTGAGCGCGTCCAGCAGGAACGTCTTGCCTGCACCGGTGCGGCCGTGGATGAGGAAGAGTCCCTCGTCGTTCAGGGTGCGGAAGTCGACGGTCTCGGTCCCTGCGTAGGGGCCGAACGCGTGCACGGTGAGGTGGAGCGGTCTCATCGGTCGACCGCCGCGGTCTCGAGCTGTCGGCGGGCCGCCCCGATGGCATCGACGATCAGCTGCCGCTCGGCCTGGTCGGCCGGCAGCCCGCGCTGCTCCTCGAGGAAGGACAGCGCCAGGTCGAGGGGCTCGGTGGCACGCACGTCGGAGCTGCTGCGTCGGGGCGACGACACGTCGTGCAGCACGGCGGGCTCGTGGCGGAGCTCGACGGCGTGCGGGAACCGCTGCTGCAGCCGGCCCATCGCCTGCAGCGGCAGCTGGCGATCGGTGAGCGTCGCGGAGACCCACGCGTCCTCGGCGTCGGCCAGGGAGGGGTCGGTCAGCAGGTGCTCGAGCTCGCCGGCGATGGTCCGCAGCGCACGACCGACGCCGAGCGGCACGACGCGCACGCTCAGCGAGCCGTCGGGCGCGAGGTCGACGAGGCGCACCGCCTTGGTGTGGTGCTGCTCGGAGAACGAGTAGGGCAGCGGTGTGCCGGAGTAGGCGACCCGCCCGCCGTCGAAGGCCTGACCCTGGTGGAGGTGGCCGAGTGCGACGTAGTCGAAGTCGTCGAAGGCATCCATGCGGACCTGGTCGATCTGGCCGACGGTCAGCTCGCGCTCGGACGCCGACGGGTTGCCTCCGGTGATGAAGGTGTGCGCCACGAGCACCGAGCGGGCGGGAGCACCCCGTGCGGCGCGCTCGGCGAGGTCGGCGCGCACCCGGTCGGTGGCCCACACCATGGCGTCGTGGTGGGTGAAGCGCCGCCCGTCGTCGACCGGCGCGTCGAGAACGTCGGCGCGGTCGTTGCGAGCGACGTGCGCGGTGGTGAGCGGGTCGAGGTAGGGGATGGGGTAGACCACCACCGGCGGGCCGCCGTCGGCCGAGGGCACCTCGACCGGATGCGCCGTGCGGGCGATGTCGCCCCGCACGGTGACCCCGACGCGGGCGAGCAGCGGATCGGCGTAGCCCACCCTGACCGACGAGTCGTGGTTGCCGCTGATGGCGACCACCGTGGCGCCCGCCTCACGCAGGCGCACCAGCGTGGCGCCGAAGAGCTCGACCGCGTCGGCGGGCGGCACCGACCGGTCGTACAGGTCACCGGCGACGACCACGAGATCGACCGACTCCTCGACGACGATCTGCACGATGCGGTCGAGCGCCTCTGCCTGCACGTCGAGCAGCGACGAGCGGTGGAAGAGCCGGCCCAGGTGCCAGTCGGAGGTGTGGAGGATTCGCACGCCACCGACCATAGGAACGCCCTGTGACAGTTTCGGGGATCGCGCGCCGCCCATCGGTCACGTCGGGTGCACGGACCCGCCGTCTCAGCCGTGCTGTGCGAACCCGTCGAGCACGGCGACGACGTTGCGGCCCAGCACGTCGAGGTCGTAGCCGCCCTCCTGCACCAGGACCGTGGGGAGCCCGGCGCCGGCGATGGCGTCGCCGAGCCGTCGGAAGTCGTCCTCGCCGAACGCGAGCACCCCGTCCTCGACGGCGGTGTCGACGCCGAGTGCGACGACGAGCACCTCGGTGCCGTGCGCAGCGAGTCGACGGAGGGCCTGGTCGAGGGCGGGGGCGTAGTCGTCCCACCCGCTGCGCGGCGGCAGCGGCAGGTTCACGGTGAAGCCCTCGCCCGCGCCGCCGCCGACCTCGTCACGGTGCCCTGCGAAGTAGGGGTACTCGTGGGCGGGGTCGGCGTGCAGCGAGATGCACAGCACGTCGTCGCGGTCCCAGAAGACCGCCTGGGTGCCGTTGCCGGCGTGGGCGTCGACGTCGAGCGTCGCCACCCGCGCCCCCGACGCCAGCGCACGTTCCGCGGCGACGGCGACGTTGTTGAGGTAGCAGAACCCTCCGAAGCTCGCCGGCGCGGCGTGGTGACCCGGCGGTCGGCTCAGCGAGTACGCCGCCCGCTCGCCCGAGAGCACCGCCGTGGTGGCGTCGACCGCCGCGGCTGCGGAGCCCGTCGCGGCCCGCCACGTCCCGGCCAGGAGCGGATCGACGTCGTGGGAGAACCGGCCGAGCTGGGCCAGCACGTCCTCGGGCGGGGCGAAGGGCATGCCGAGGTACGGCCGCACGAACGGCGTGGCCTCGCCGTCGGCCACGCCGATGCGCTCGCACCACCGGGCGTGCGCGGACTCGAGGAACTCCAGGTACTCGTCGGTGTGCACCCTCGCGAGCAGCTCGAGGTCGAGCGGCCCTGCGTCGACGACCCGGCAGCGGCCCGACGACTCGATCGCCGCCAGGATCACCTCGGCGCGTCGCGGGACCTCACGCGGTGGGAGCAGCTCACCGCCGAAGGGGTGCAGCGCTCTCGGGTGGTGCTCCGCCTGCGACGGGGATCGTACGACCAGCACACGGCGATGCTACGGGGCTGCCGGGGCACCGCCGGCCAGCGGGCGCGACATGGGGAGTGCTCCCCATGTCGCGCGGGACGGACCTGTCCGATGCTGGAGCTCTCGTCGGGTCCGGCGCTTTCGACGCCCCATTGGCGCCGGACCCGACGAGCGTTCGCCACACCGGGGGTGTGCCGCCCGACCGGGTCGCCGCATCAGACCGGCGAGCGCTCACCCGTCTGCACCCGCCACAGCGCGGCGTACAGGCCGCCTCGCTCGACGAGCTGGTCGTGGTCGCCCGACTCGACGATGCGACCGGCTTCCATCACGTGGATGTGGTGGGCGTGACGGATCGTCGAGAGCCGATGGGCGACGACGACCGTCGTGCGACCGACCGCCACCTTGGCGAGCGACTCCTGGATCGCGGCCTCGGTCTCGTTGTCGATCGCCGAGGTGGCCTCGTCGAGGACGAGCACGGCCGGGTCCCGGAGGAGGGCGCGGGCGATGGTGATGCGCTGGCGCTGGCCGCCGGAGAGCTTCTGGCCGCGTTCCCCGACGACGCTGTCGTAGCCGTCGGGCATGGCCTCGATGAACCCGTCCGCCTCGGCGAGCTGCGCCGCCCGGCGGATCTGCTCGTCGGACGCGTCCGGGCGGCCGTAGGCGATGTTGTCGCGCACCGTGCCGTGGAACAGGAACACGTCCTGCGCGACGAACCCGGTCGCACCCCGCAGCGAGGCGAAGGTGAGCTGCTCGATCGGGACGCCGTCGAGCGAGATGCTGCCCCGGTCCGGTTCGTAGAGCCGCAGCAGCAGCTTGAGCACGGTGGACTTGCCCGAGCCGGTCGCCCCGACGATGGCGTGGGTCTCGCCCGCAGGGATCCGCAGCGAGAAGTCCCGCAGGACCTCGGCCGGCGCGTCGCCCGCAGCCCTGCCCTCGGCGGTGCCGTCCTCTGCGGTGCGGTCCTCAGCGGTGCGGTCCTCTGCGGTGTCGCTCCGCCGCGCATAGGAGAAGGACACGTCGTCGAACACGATCTCGCCGCGCACGGGTGCAGGCAGCGCTCGGGTCCCCGGCAGGATCGCCGGCTCGATCTCGAGCAGACCGAAGATGCGGCGACACGACGCCATGGCCCGCTGGTACAGGTCGAGGGTCTCGCCGAGCCGGGTGAGCGGCCAGAGGAGCCGCTGGGTCATGAACACCAGCACCGAGTACATGCCGACGGCCAGCGTGCCGTCGAGCGCGGCGCGCCCACCGAGCACGAGCGTGGTGGTGAACCCGACGAGGATCGCGATGCGGATCAAGGGCACGAAGGCGCTCGAGAGGCGGATGGCGTCGCCGTTGACCTGCCGGTAGTGGTCCGAGTCGGCATCGAGGCGCTCGACCTCGCGGGGTTCGCCGCTGAACGCCTTGACCGTCGCCACGCCGCCCAGGCTGTTGGTCAGCGTGTCACCGATCCTGGTCGCCGCGGCGCGCACGGCGTCGTAGCGCGGCTGCAGCCGCCGCTGGTAGCGCAGCGAGCCGATCACGATCACCGGGATCGGCAGGAAGGCCAGCAC
>JAEWED010000169.1 GCA_023389745.1 Actinomycetes bacterium | reverse complement strand
CGGTGTGGACCACAGGCCCGTGACGATCTGCAGCTGCTCCTCGAGCCGGTCGAAGCGCTCGCCGAGGGGCTGGTACGGGATGCCGTACGCGGTGTGCTCCTGGTCGTACCACCCTGCACCGAGACCGAGCTCGACCCGGCCGCCCGACATCTGGTCGACCTGGGCGACCGACACCGCCAGCATGCCCGGGTGACGGAACGTCGCCGAGGTGACGAGAGTCCCGAGCCGGATGGTCGAGGTCTCACGAGCGATCGCACCGAGGGTGACCCACGAGTCGGTCGGCCCGGGCAGACCCGACATGTCACCCATCTTCAACAGGTGGTCGGAGCGGAAGAACGCATCGAACCCGAGCGATTCGGCGCGCTGGGCCACGGCGAGCTGCTGGTCGTAGGTGGCGCCCTGCTGTGGTTCGACGAAGATGCGAAGATCCATCGGTGCGGAGGTCCTTCCGGTCGGTCGCCCCGAACCTACCCCGGCCGTCGGCTGCCCTCGTCCCGCCCCGGCTCCCCGTGCCCTTGGCTGGCAACCTTGTCCCGGGTCACCCCGCGCCCTACGGTCCACGCCCGTGTCGACCGTCGTCTTCGTGCATGCGCATCCCGACGACGAGGCGATCTTCAGCGGCGGCACGATGCTCGCCCTGACCGAGGCCGGCCACCGAGTGGTGCTGGTCGTCGCCACCGGCGGTGAGCTCGGCCTGGTGCACGACGACTCCTCCCCGCTCGCACTGCACCGGCGCAACGAGCTCGAGGTCGCGGCCGAGCTGCTGCACGTCGACGCACTCCACCTGCTCGGTTTCACTGACTCCGGCATGCTCGGCGACCCCGCCAACGACGCGGCCGGCTCGTTCTGGTCCGCTCCCGTCGACGACGCCGCTGGTCGCCTCGCAGCGGTCCTGACCTCGGAGCGCGCGGATGCGGTCGTGGTCTACGACGACCACGGCATCTACGGGCACCCCGACCACGTCCAGGGCCACCGGGTCGGATTGGCGGCCGCCGACCTCGCGGGGATCGCCTGCCGCTACGAGATGACCGTCGACCGCGAGTACCTGCACTTCGTCGAGACGCACCTGGTCGAGGACGCCGCACTGGCAGGCGACCTGGGCCTGGCGGGTTCGCTGATCGGCAGCGCCTCGGTCGAGGTCGACCTGACCGTCGACGTGCACCGCCACGTGGCGACCAAGCGAGCAGCGATGGCCGCGCACGTCAGCCAGCTGCCCGACCACGCCCCCGTGTTCGGACTCGACGACGCCGGCTTCGCCGAGGTCTACGGCTGGGAGTGGTACCTGCGCAGCGGCCCCCGAGGCCCCCTCGACGACCTCCCCTGAGCAGCTCTCCGCTCCCCGACGCATTGTCGTCCACCTCTTGAAATCCGCTCTGTTCTCGGGGTGATCACCCCGAGAACAGAGCGGATTTCGAGGGGTGGTGGACGGCCGGGAGACGACTGAGTAGGGTCGAACATGTGTTCGCCCTGCGGAGCTGCTGCCGCCTCCGCCGGTCGACCGGGCCGCGGTCCCGGTGGCGATGGGGCCATCTGGGGTCGCGGCCCGCTCTCGCTCTCCCCCACTCCCTCAGGGGAGCTGCACCGAGCTCAGTCGCGCACCGGTCGCACGTCGACCCCGGCCGCTGCGAGCGCCGCCTTGGCGTCGCCGACGGTGTACTCCCCGAAGTGGAAGATCGACGCCGCCAGCACGGCATCGGCGCGGGCGATCGTGATGCCGTCGACCAGGTGTTGCAGATTGCCGACACCGCCGGATGCGATCACGGGCACGTTGCAGGCGTCGACCACCGCACGGGTGAGGGCGAGCTCGAACCCGTCACGCGTGCCGTCGCGGTCCATCGACGTCAGCAGGATCTCGCCCGCACCGAGCTCCTCGGCCCGAGCGACCCACTCGACCGCGTCGATCCCCGTCGGCGTGCGGCCGCCGTGGGTGAAGACCTCCCACCCGGCACCGCCGTCGGCACGACTCCGGGCGTCGACGGCGACGACGACGCACTGGGCGCCGAACTCCTCGGCGATCTCGCCGATGAGCTCCGGCCGGTCGACCGAGGCGGTGTTCACGCCGACCTTGTCCGCCCCCGCGCGCAGCAGGTTGCGTGCGTCCTCGACGCTGCGCACCCCACCACCGACGGTGAACGGGATGAACACCTGCTCGGCGACGTGACGGACCATGTCGATCGTCGTCTCCCGAGCGTCCGACGAGGCGGTGATGTCCAGGAAGATCAGTTCGTCCGCACCCTCGACGTCGTAGCGGGCCGCGAGCTCGACGGGATCGCCCGCGTCACGCAGCTCGACGAAGTTGACGCCCTTGACGACACGACCGGCGTCGACGTCGAGGCACGGGATCACACGAGCGGTCCTCATGCGGCCCCACCACCGCGGCAGGCGACGACGGCCTCGGCGACCGAGAACTTGCCCTCGTACAGCGCACGGCCGGTGATCGCGCCCTCGAGGGTGCGACCGGCAGCGGTGACCCCGGAGAGCGCCGTCAGATCTGCGAGCGTGCCGATGCCGCCCGAGGCGATCACGGGGATCGACGTCGCCTCGACGACCTCGGTCAGCCCGACCAGGTCCGGGCCCTCGAGCGTGCCGTCGCGGCTGATCTCGGTCACGACCAGCGCGGCGACGCCGGCGTCCTCGAACGCCCGGGCCAGGTCCAGCAGATCGGTGCCCGAGCCCTCGAGCCAGCCGCGGACCGCGACGTCACGGCCGCGGGCGTCGAGCCCGACGGCGACGGGGTGGCGCGCTGCCAGGCGCCGGACGAACTCGGGGTCCTCGAGCGCCGCGGTGCCGACCACGACCCGGGCCACACCCGCCTCGAAGAGTGCCTCGGCGGCCGCGTCGTCGCGCACACCGCCGCCGGTCTGCACCGGCACCGACACCCCGGCGGCGATCGCGGCGACGACCTCACGGTTCACCGGGTCGCCGCTGCGTGCCGCGTCGAGGTCCACGACGTGGATCCACGGCGCACCTTCGGCCTCGAAGGCCTGTGCCTGGGCGACGGGGTCGTCGCCGTACACGGTCTCCTGGGCGTAGTCGCCCTGGTAGAGCCGCACGCACTTCCCGCCGCGCAGGTCGATCGCGGGGTACAGATCCATCAGTCGTCTCTCTCCATCAGTCGTACTGCGTCAGGCCCGTCGGTCGTTCGACGTCAGGCGTTCGGGGTGAGCGTGTCGGACCGAGCGGCTGCCAGCTCGACGAAGTTCGCCAGGACCGCGAGGCCCCCTCGCCCCGACTTCTCGGGGTGGAACTGGGTCGCCACGACCGAGCCGCGCTGCGCCGCGGCGGTCACGGGACCGCCGTAGTCGACCGTCGCGATGACGTCGTCGGTCGCCTCGGCGGCGAACGAGTGCACGAAGTACATCCACGGACGCTCGCCGAGACCGTCGAGCAGCGGCGACGCCGACACGACATCGAGGCGGTTCCACTGCATCTGCGGGTGCTTCACGTCGTCGGGCAGTCGTCGCACCACACCCGGCAGCACCCCCAGGCCCTCGACGCCGGGGGACTCCTCGGAGGACTCGTAGAGCAGCTGCATGCCGATGCAGATGCCCAGGAACGGGCGCCCGGCGGCGATCGCGTCGAGGGCGACCCGGTCGAGACCGGTGTCGGCCAGCGCTTCGCGGCAGCGACCGAACGCTCCGACGCCGGGCAGCACGACGCCGTCGGCCGCCTCGACGACCGCCGGATCGGCGGTCAGCGTGGCATCCGCGCCGACGTGCTCGAGCGCCTTCTGGGCGGATCGCAGGTTGCCGATGCCGTAGTCGAGGACCGCGAGTCGAGTGGGTCGGTCCGTCCCGGAGCCGCTCGGGCTCACAGCACGCCCTTGGTCGACGGCATCTGATCGCTCTCGAGCTTGACCGCCTCACGCAGCGCTCGGGCGAACGCCTTCACCGACGCCTCGATGATGTGATGGGTGTTGCGACCCCGCACGAGCGTCAGGTGCAACGTGATGCCCGACGACATGACGATCGCCCGCCAGAACTCCTCCATCAGCTGGGGGTCGAACGGCGGGTCACCCAGGATCTTCTCGCCCGGCGGGTCGATCTCGTAGTGCAGGTAGGGACGGCCGGACAGGTCGAGCACGGCCTCGACGACCGCTTCGTCGAGCGGCACGCGGATCGAGGCGAACCGCTTCACGCCCCGCTTGTCGCCGAGGGCGTCGCGCAGCACCGCGCCCAGCAGGATGCCGGTGTCCTCGACGGTGTGGTGCGAATCGATGTGGATGTCGCCGGCGGCCTTGACCGTCAGGTCCATGCCGGCGTGGCGGCCGACCTGGTCGAGCATGTGATCAAAGAACGGCAGTCCGGTCGAGCAGTCGGTCCGGCCGGTGCCGTCGACGAGGAGGTCGATCGAGATGTCGGTCTCCTTGGTGGTCCTGGAGTCGGACGACGCCCGCTCTGCGCGGGCTCCGTCGGTGGGGATTGCTGTTCCGTCCACAGCTGGGTCGTTGGCGCTCACGCCTCCAGCGTCGCACACCGGACCGACGACCACTCAGTCGGTAACGGCGGCGCAGTCCTGCTGGGCCTGGCGTCAGTCCTGTTGCTCAGTCCTGCTGGGACTGGGCGGCCTCGACGGGCCCGAGCGCGTCCGGCGGCACCAGGTTGTTCTCCTGCGTCGTCTCGGCCTCGACGAGCCCGACCATGGCCTCGACGACCTCGGCGGGGTCGAGCTGACCGACGGTGATGAAGTCGCGGACCATCTCGAACGTGCTGGTCGTGGCTGACTGCAGGCTGTCGTCGCCGAACCACTCCCACATCGCGGCGGCCATGCGGTCGTTGAACCCCGTGTCGTACGGTCCCGGGTTCAACAGGCACACGTCGATCCCGAGCGGGGCCAGCTCGGCCCGCATCGCCTTGCCCATCGCCTCGAGGGCGTGCTTCGTCATCGCATAGGGCGCGATCGCCGGGGCCGAGACCAGCCCGGCGACCGACGAGACGATGATCACCCGGCCGGCGCCACGCGGGATCATCTGCGCCAGCACCCGCTGGGTGATCGACAGCGTGCCGAACACGTTCACCTCGAACAGGTGCCGCACGACCTCCATCGGCACGTCCGCGAGCGGACCGAACTGCCCGGCGCCCGCGTTGTCGATCAGGACATCGATCTCCCACTGGTCGACCTTCGCGACGTCGTCAGTGGTGATGTCGAGCTGCTCGACGGTGAGCTGCGGCGCTTCGGCACGCAGCGCCGCGGCCTGCTCCTCGGTCTCGGTGGTGGCGATCACGTCGTGACCACGGGCGGCCAGCGCGAGCGCTGCGCCCTTGCCGAACCCGGATCCGGCGCCGGTGATGAGCACGGTGGACATGAGGTCTCCTCGTCGTCGGACACGGCGTCGTGTGACGCAGTGCCGAGACTCTCCCACAGCCCGAGAACGCTCCGGCGGAGTGCCCGTCGTTCCTTTCCGACCGACTGATACGATTGCACCGTGAAGGGTGGGCTACGGGTCATGAGTCGGCGACGCGCGTCGTTCGCGATTCTCGCCATCGTCGTCCTTGCGGGATGCGGGTCCGACACCATGGTCGACGGTGCCGGCGAGGCGCCCCCCAGCAAGCCGGAGGTCTTGGTGTATCCGCTGCCGTTCGGCCTGCAGCAGGTGGAGGGAACCTCAGCACTGGCCCGGCCGGTGGTGGCCGAGCTGGCACCTCGAGATCTCCCGGGTCCGCAAGCGCAGGTGATCAGCCTGCGAGCGGCGTACCGGGTGACCGGCTCACCAGAGGCGGTGATGACGTTGTGGTCGGAGCAGTTCGCCGAATTGGGCATCGGCGGGATCAGGGTCACGACGCCGTCGATGCGCGAGTCGGACGGCCCGGATCCATGGCTGGAGCTGTCGACGTCCTCGCTGGGGTCCTACTGGAGCCACGGCAGCGCCGAGCTGTGGTCGACCGAGGAGGAACCGTTGCTGTTGATCGAAGTCGATCGCCAGAGCGATCTCGCGCCACAAGCGGTGGAGGTCCCGGACATGCCGGAGCTTCCGCTGGGCCCTGCTCCCATACCCGTCGCTCTCGTCTCAGAGGGCGATGCCTTGTTCGGTCCCCAGGGCGGCGAGATCCACCTGCCGCCAGGAGCCCAGCAGGTGATGCCCAGTGTGCCGTCGATCTCGGGAACCGACGGCGAAGTGGTGATGCTCACCACAGACGACCCGATCGCTACGGTGACAGCGATCGCCCAGGGGGCGTATGACCGCAACGAGGCGCAAGTGGACGGTGAGCCGGGGTCACTCGATGGTCCCCACGTGGTTGAGCTGGACGGTTCGACCGCAGTGTCGGCCAGGTTCAGCAGCGGCATCGGTGGCTGGGGGTTCGAAGTGCTGGCCTCCCAAGGACCCGGGGACGATCCCGCATCGGTCTGGGTTCGCACGAGCGCCGATTGACCACCGACATGCCAGTTCTTGTCGGACTGCCCCAGAACGCCGGGCCGGCGACGATCGCAGTGTGACCGCGGAGCGAAGACCTTCTCCGTTCATCTCACCGCGCTGCCGAACTCAGTGTGCGGCGAGCACCTCGGCCAAGGCCGACAGGAAGGCGTCGTTCTCCTCGGGGGTGCCGAGGGTGACCCGCAGGCAGTCGTCGAGGCCGGGCCACGACGAGCAGTTGCGCACCAGCACGGACAGTTCGACCAGCGCCTGCCAGACGTCGGCACCTGCACGGTGACGCGGCCGGAACAGGATGAAGTTCGCGGCCGAGGGCCACTGGTCGACGTCGAGCTCGTCGAGTGCCGCGGCCACACGACCACGCTCCTCGACCAGGTGGGCGACGCGGCGCTCCATGTCGTCGAGGTGGTCGAGCGCGAGCAGCCCGGCGAGCTGGGTCATCGAGTCGAGGTGGTACGGCAGCACGACCTTGTCGAGCTCGTCGACGACCCAGGTCGGTCCGATCAGGTAGCCCAGGCGCAGCGCGGCCGCGGACCACGTCTTGGAGTACGTGCGCGTGACCGCGACCGACCGGTCGTCGTGCACGAGCGCCAGCGCGGACCACGGTGAGAACTGGCCGTAGGCCTCGTCGACGACGAGCAGGCCGTCGACGGCCTCGACCGCCTCGAGCAGCGCACGCACCGACGACTCGGACTCGACGCGGCCCGTCGGGTTGTTCGGCGAGCACAGGAAGGTGATGATCGGCGACTCGGCGCGCACCATCTCGACGGCCCGGTCGACATCGAGGGTGAAGTCGTCGCGGCGCGGGCAGTCGAGCACCCGGGCGCCGGACACCTTCGCGATGTGCGAGTGCAGCGCATAGGTCGGCTCGAAGGTCAGCACCGAGCGACCGGCGCCGGCGTAGGCAAGGCACAGCGTCTGCAGCACCTCGTTGGACCCGTTGGCGGCGAACACGTTCGAGGCGTCGATGCCGGCGGGCACCAGCGGTGCTTCCACCTCGGCGATCCTGGCGCGGAGCGCACCGGCGCCTCGGTCGGGATAGCGGTGCCACTGCACCTCGTCGAGCGCGGCGCGCAGCTCGGCGACGAACGCTGCCGGCGGCGGTTCGGGGGCCTCATTGGTGTTGAGCCGGACCGCCACGTCGACCTGCGGTGAGTGGTACCCCTCCATGAGCGCGACGTCGTCACGCACGCTGGGCCGCGCCATCAGGCGTCCTCGTCGAGCGAGCGCTGGCGCTGCCCTTCCGCTGCAGCGCGCTGGCGCAGGCGGATCGACTCGGCGTGGGCGTCCAGGCCCTCGGCGTCGGCCAGGGTCGCGACCGCGTCGCCGAGGCCCTCGGGCTCGAAGACCGCGCGGGCGACGGTGATGACGTGGTGGTGCTTCAGGAAGTCGTCGACGGTCAGCGCGGACGAGAACCGCGCGGTGCCGTAGGTCGGCAGCACGTGGCTCGGCCCGGCGATGTAGTCCCCCACCGACGCGGGCGACCACGGACCGATGAAGATGGCACCCGCGTTGCGGACGGCGGGCACCAGGTCGTGCGCGTCGCGGCACAGCAGCTCGAGGTGCTCGGGCGCCACGGCGTTCGCGACCTCGATCGCGGCGGCCGGCGAGTCGACCACCACCGCGTAGCCGCCCTCGGCGAGCGTCGACGCGATGTCGTCACGACGCGGGGCCGCCTCGGTCAGCCGGGTCACGGCCTCGGTCACGGCGTCGGCGACGGCCTCGTCCCAGGTGATCAGCCACGCGAGGCCGTCGGGCCCGTGCTCCGCCTGCAGGATCACGTCGATCGCGGCGAAGTCGGCGGGCACCGAGTCGTCGGCGACGACGACCACCTCGCTCGGACCGGCGAACGCGGCGGCGATCCCGACGGTGCCGGCGACCTCTTGCTTGGCCAGCGCCACGTACTTGTTGCCAGGCCCGCAGATCACGTCGACGGGACGGATCGACTCGGTGCCGTAGGCCAGCGCGGCGATCGCCTGGGCACCGCCGACGGGGCGCACCTCGTGCACACCGGCGACCGCTGCTGCTGCGAGCGTGATGGGAGCGATGCGTCCTGTGCTGCGATCCGGCGGCACGCACACGACGACCTCGGGCACGCCGGCGACCAGCGCCGGCACGGCGGTCATGAGCAGCGTCGAGGGGTACGAGGCACGCCCGCCGGGCACGTAGCAGCCGACGCGGTCGACCGGCCGGCGGTACGACGTGATGTGGATGCCGCCGTCGTCGTGTTCGACGGGGGCGGACATCTGCGCCTCGTGGTGGGCGGCAATGCGGTCCCGTGCGAGCTCGAGCGCCCGCCGCTCCTCGGGGCTGATCGACTCGAGCGCGGCCTGCAGCTCCGCCGCGGGCACGGCGAGCGACTCGAGGGTCACGCCGTCGAACGTGGCGGTGTACTCGAGCAGCGCGCCGTCGCCACGCTCGCGCACCTCGGCGAGGATCGAGCGCACCGCTGCGACCGGCTCGTCGCCGTCGACGGTCGGTCGGGGCAGGTGCGATGCCAGGTCGGCGACACCACGCAGGTCGAGTCGGTTCAGCACGTCGGAGCGTCCGGGATCAGCACGAGGGTCACGGTACCCACCGCCATCGGTCGCGGCGAACGAGTAGCGGGTGCTAGACCGACCCCGTGAGCCTGCATGCAGATCTGACCTCGGTGCTGTCGACCCTCGACCAGGTGATCGAGCGACTCGACGAAGCGGCCGGTGAGGTCGACGGGTCCCAGCGCGAGGACCTGCTCGTCGATCTCTACGAGGTCGAGCGGCACCTGCGCGCCGCCACCCGGCGTCTGACCAGGACCGTCAACGGGCTGTCGGACGTCCAGTCGTTCTGAGGCACCGACGTGCGGGGTGCCCGCCGACTTTGGGTCACAACGACCGCAAAACGGACCCAGCGCCCCGAAGGGCGCCGGGCGGGCGACCCGGGCGGCGGGAGCCCTGGGTCGCCATCTACCAGGTGGCGGGAACCTGGTAGCTCGGAACCTACTCCGCGCCCCGCGCGGTGTCGAGGATGGTCGCGCAGCCTTTTTCGGTGACCTGCGAAGGCTCTTCGCAGCGGCTGCAGGGTCTGTTCGAGGTGGGGCGCTCGGCCTTCTCAGACCAGCGACGACGGGCAGAAGTCCGACAGCACGCACTCCCCGCACTGCGGCTTCCGGGCGAAGCAGACACGTCGCCCGTGCAGGATCAGCCGCAGGCTGAAGGGGCCGCGTTCGGCCACGGGGACCATCGGGTTGAGGGCGAACTCGACCTTGACGGGGTCGGTCTCCTCGGTGAGCTGCAGTCGGTGCGACAGGCGCAGCACATGGGTGTCGACCGGCAGCCCCGGCAGACCGAGCGCCTCGGCGCGCACCACGTTCGCGGTCTTGCGACCGACGCCCGGCAGCTGCACGAGGTCCTTCATCGCGTGCGGCACCTGGCCGCCGTGTCGCTCCACCAGCGCAGTGGCCATGCCGATGATGCTCTTGGTCTTGGCCTTGTAGAAGCCGGTCGAGTGGATCAGCTGCTCGACCTCCTCCGGATCGGCGGCGGCCAGGTCCTCGGGCGTGGGGAACCGGGCGAAGAGTTCCGGGGTGACCATGTTGACCCGCTGGTCGGTCGACTGCGCGGAGAGGATCGTGGCGGTCAGCAGCTCGAAGGCGTTGGTGTGGTCGAGCTCGCAGACCGCGTCCGGATACTCGAGCGCGAGCCGCTCGTTGGTGAGTCGCGCCCGACCCTTCGGGGATCTCGGTCGTCGGAAGGCGGTCATGCGGCGCACGGTAGCGTGGCCCCGCAGTGACCACCGCCGACCGCGAACCGCTCCGCTGGGTCTCCCCGCTCACCGACGACGTCGACGCCGCCATGCGCGCCGAGGGCTGGGTCCGCGTCCGCACGCTGCATCAGATGCGCCGCCCCCTCCCCCTGCCTGCGGACCTGGTCGACGGGACCCGCCGCATCGACGTCCGACCGTTCACCGACGACGACATCGAGCAGTTCCTGGCAGTGAACAACCGGGCGTTCTCCTGGCACCCCGACCAGGGCGGCTGGACCGCGGCGCAGGTGCACGAGCGTCAGCGCGAACCGTGGTTCTCGGCCGAGGGCTTCCTGCTGCACGACGGCGACGACGGCGTCGTCGACGGGTTCTGCTGGACCAAGGTGCATCCCGCCACCGAGGACGACCCGGTCCTGGGCGAGATCTACGTGATCGCGGCGGACCCCTCGACGAGCGGCACCGGACTCGGTCGGGCCCTGACCGTCGCCGGGCTGGAGCACCTTTCGGGCCTGGGCATCGACACCGGGATGCTCTACGTCGAGGCCGACAACGACGCCGCGGTGTCGCTCTACGAACGTCTCGGCTTCGAGGTGCACCACAGCGACGCCGCGTACGCACCCGCGGAGGCCACGTGACCGACCCGTTGGGTCGGCGCGACTCCTCGTAGGCTGGTCCCATGCCCAACGAGTCCCGGTACGACCTCGATCGGGACGCGTGGAGCGCCCTGCTGGGTGACGAGCCGCGCTTCCGGCTCGAGCAGATCTGGAACGGGCTCTACCACCAGGGCCGTGGCCTCGACGAGCTGTCGACGTTGCCGAAGGCGCTGCGCGAACGCCTCGCGCAGGCCGCGCCGCTCGCGTTGACACCCGTGACCGAGTCGGTCAGCGATCAGGGCGACACCATCAAGTTCCTGTGGGAGCTCGAGGGCGGCGCCCGGGTCGAGACGGTGCTGATGCACTACAAGGACCGCTCGACGGTCTGCCTGTCGACGCAGGCCGGCTGCGCGATGGCCTGCAGCTTCTGCGCCACGGGCCAAGCCGGCTTCGAGCGTCACCTCTCGGTCGGCGAGATCGTCGAGCAGCTGGCGGTCGCCCGCCAGCGTGCTGCGTCGGGTCCGACACCACGGCGGGTGTCGAACATCGTGTTCATGGGCATGGGCGAACCGCTCGCCAACTACGACAACACCTGGGCAGCGATCCGCCGCATCCACGGCGACATGGAGATCGGCGCTCGACACCTGACCGTCTCGACCGTCGGCGTCGTGCCCGGCATCCGCCGCATGGCCACCGAGGACCTGCCGGTGAACCTGGCGGTGTCGCTGCACGCCGCGGATGACGAGCTGCGCGACGAGCTCGTCCCGCTCAACCGCCGGTACCCGCTCGAGGAGCTGGTCGGAGCGTGCATCGACTACTACGAGGCGACGCACCGTCGGGTCAGCTTCGAGTGGGCGATGATCGACGGGGTCAACGACCGTCGCGAGGACGCCGAACGGCTCGCGGCGATCGCCCGCCGGGTCCGCGCCCACGTCAACCTCATCCCCCTGAACCCGACGCCGGGATACGCAGTGCGTGGCTCCTCGGGCAACCGGGTGCGGGCGTTCCGCGCCGAGCTGGAGCGCCACGGCGTGAACGTGACGGTGCGCGACACGCGAGGCTCCGAGATCGACGCCGCGTGCGGCCAGCTGCGGGCCGGGCACGAGGCCACCCCCGTGCAGAGGCCGCGCCGCAAGGTCGCCAGCAACTGAGCAAGCTCCGAATTCCGTCTCGCTTTCTGGATCCCCACCCCGAGATCGAGACGGATTTCGACGTCGGTGGTGGAATCGGGCGCCGATTCGGTGCCCTGGCACCGAATCGAGATCGGAATTCGAGTGGTCAGCGGCAGAGCACGGTGCGGCGGGCGTCCATCCGGATCGCGTCGACGAGGTGCTCACGCGGTCCGATGCTCGCCCCCGGCCACACGACGCACCGCTCGATCACGCCCTGCACCAAGGCCCCCTCGCCGACGACCGACTCGCCGCCCGACCAGGTGAGGTTTGCCCGGAGGTAGTCGTGCGGCGTCGCGCAGTCGACGACGACGCCGTCGTGGTGGACCGCGTCGAGTCGACCCTCGGCGAGCTCGCCCCGCCACAGCGTCTCCCACAACCCGCTGGGTGTCGCCGACAGCCCGGTGATCGCGGCCCACGGCAGGATCGACGCGACGATCCCGCTGCGCGGCCCGAACGGCAGCGGCGTCGACGTGAGGATGCGGACCCGCTCGCCGTCCCACCCGTCGGCGAACCCGGAGAGGTCGGCCCGCTGCCATGTGTCCCCGTTCACGACGAGCGCACCACGCCCGTCGAGCCACGGGGCGAGCGCAGCGATCGCGCCGGCGGTGCCGAGCGCCTCGGGCTCCTCGATCGACAGGTGGATCGGCCGACCGCGGTCGTCGCCCCGCGCGGTCGTGTGGCACTCGATCTGGTCCCGACCGTGGTGGCAGTTGACGGCGAGGTCGGCCACCGCAGGGGTCAGCGAGTCCAATGCCCAGTCGAGCAGCGCACGGTCGCCCACCGGGCACAGGGGCTTCGGCCGCAGGGACGTGAGAGGTCGAAGTCGTGTCCCGGCACCCGCCGCGAGTGCGATGCCGACGAGGTCGGAGCGTGCTGCTTGACTGTCATCCATGTCGGAACGCCGCTGGTTCAACCCGAACGTGCCACAGACGCTGTACATCGCGCAGTTCCTGTTGTACCTCGACGCCTTCTGGATGCTGCTCGGGGCGTTCAGCTCCCGCGGGCTGGGCGTGCTCGGTCTGCTGGCGCTCGCCGCGTACGTCTATGGCGCCTACGGCATCGCGAACGAGAAGAAGCTCGGTTACCAGGTGGCCGTGGTCGCCTCGTTCATCCCGCTCGCCCTCCGCTTCCTGCAGTTGGTCATCGGTGTCAACGGCGCCGACGTGAGCTACGTCCTGTTCTCGACCAGCATCCTCAACGTGCTCTTCGAGTACGCGCTGATCGCGCTGCTGCTGCACCCGATGTCGCGAGAGCACCAGAAGATCTGGTTCCGCTGACCCCGACCGCTCACGCAGCGGCGATGTTGCAGCGCGTCGGAGTGGCCGCACCGGCCGAGTCGCGACAATGATCGGGCCATGGCGAACGACATCAAAGGCATCGCAGGGCTCAAGGAGCTCGTAGGAACCCATCTCGGCACCTCCGATTGGCTCGAGATCACCCAGGAGCGGGTGAACACCTTCGCCGACGCGACCGGTGACCACCAGTGGATCCACGTCGACCCCGAGCGCGCCAAGGACGGCCCGTTCGGCGGCACGATCGCCCACGGCTACCTGACGCTGTCGCTCGGCCCGGTCCTGTTCCCGTCGATCGCCACGGTCAGCGGCATCAAGATGGGCGTCAACTACGGCGCCGGCAAGGTCCGCTTCCTGTCCCCGGTCAAGGTCGGCTCGAACCTGCGCCTGAGCGCCGAGCTCACCTCGCTCGAGGAGCTGCCGGGCAACGGCGCGCAGGTCTACATGACCTTCACCTTCGAGATCGAGGGCAGCGAGAAGCCCGCCGCCGTCGCGGAGATCATCTTCCGCTACTACGAGTGAGCTGACCGGGGAACCTCCCACGACCTCTGGACTGCCGGCCCGCACGGGCCGGCAGTTCCGCGTCCGGCCCACCCGAGGAGCGGGTGGAGGCCAGCGCATGCAGGCGTGTGCAACGTCTCAGGTGCGGACCGGGTCCGCGGGACCCTCGCCGTACGCTGATCGCCGTGCTGCCCGCCGCCTCCTCCCCCTCCGTGCCCCGCCGGCGCGCAGCGCGCCGAGCGCACCGGGCGCTCTCGGTGCAGGCCGCAGCGCTGCTGTCCACGGCGGTCCTGCTGCTGAGCGCGTGCGGAGACCCCGAGCCCGTGTCCTCGTCGGCGACCTCACCGCAACGGCCGACCACCTCGGCCCCGACCGCCACCGGGCCGACCGCGCCCATCACTTCGGAGCCCGACGCCGCGCCGGCGATCGCCGGCATCCCCGACGACTGGAGCCCCGCACCGCTCGCGTGGCACGCATGCGACCGGCCGTCGATCACCGAGTGCGCCACGCTGCGCGTGCCGTTGGACTGGAGCGACGTCGACGGCGCCACGATCGACCTGGCGATCGGCCGGCAACGTGCCCTGCGCGAACCGATCGGCCCGCTGCTGCTGAACCCCGGCGGTCCGGGGGCGTCGGGCCTCGAGTTCCTGTCGTACTCCCCGACCTCTCCCGAGGTGCGGGACCGCTTCGACCTGGTCAGCTGGGACCCGCGGGGCGTGGGCGACTCGACCTCGGTGTCGTGCGGCACCGGATCCGCCGAGCTCTTCGCACACGACCCGTCACCCGACGACGCCGCCGAGGCCGAGGCGCTCGAGCAGGCGGCCGCGGCGCTCTCGGGCCAGTGCGCCGGCGACCTCGCCCTGCTCGAGCAGATCGGGACATGGAACGTCGCTCGCGACATGGAGGCGATCCGCCGAGCGCTCGGATCGCCGCCGCTCAACTACCTCGGCTTCTCCTACGGCACCCACATCGGCCAGGCGTACGCCGAGCTGTTCCCCGACCAGATCCGATCGATGGTGCTCGACGGCGTCGTGGACCCTGCGCAGGGCTTCTCGGAGTTCCTGCTCGGCCAGACCGTCGCGTTCGACGCGGCGTTCGAACGCAACGCCGCGGCGTGTGCCGCGGCCGGACGCTCCGCCTGTGGGGTCGACGACCTCGGCGCCGCGTACGACCAGGTCATGGCGATGGTCGAGACGGCACCGCTCGGCTCCGGGTCACGCTCGGTCGGTCCCGGCGAGCTCGGCACCGCGGCGGTCGCGACCAGCTACCGCAGCGACGGCTGGACCGACCTGGGACCGGCGCTGAAGGAGGCACTCGACGGCGACGGGTCGGAGCTGTGGCGGCTCGCCGCGTCGTACTACGACTTCGGCTCGTACGGCGCCTACGCGGGCGTCGTGTGCACCGACAGCGCGCCCCCTCGGGGCGCCGAGGCGTTCCGGGAGTTCGCGGCGCAGGCCGAAGCGCTGTCGCCCCGCTTCGGGGCCGGTGTCGCCAACGAGATGCTGCCGTGTGCCACCTGGCCGGCCGAGCCGTCCGGCGAACCCACCGCGATCACCGCACCGGGCGCGCCGCCGATCCTGGTCGTCGGCAACACCGGCGACGCGGCGACCCCCTATGACAACGCCGTCATCGTCGCCGACCGGTTGACGTCGGGGGTGTTCGTCACCGCCGACATCGACGGGCACACCGCGTACGGGTCGAACCGGTGCGTCACCCGCGTGGTCGACGACTACCTGATCCGCCTGATCGTGCCGAGCAGCGACCCGCACTGCAGTTGAGCACCACTGACCTCACCCCCCTCGGGTGGTCTGCTCACCGCACCGCGACCGGCACCTAGCATTGACTGCGAGACCCTTCCGACGAAGGGTCGACGGCCGGTCCACCGGTCGGTGGGACGGTCCGGGGGGATCAACCGTGGAGTTCAACCTCGCCCAGGTGCACGAGGCCGTCGAGTCGGCCGTGCCGGAGCGCGAGTGCATCGTGTTCCGCGATCGGCGCCTCACCTACGCCGAGGTCGGGGCACGGACACGCCGCCTGGCGAACGCGCTGCTCGAGCGCGGGCTCGGCCAGGTCGTCGAGCGCGTCGACGGCGTCGGCCAGGTGCTCGACGGGCACATCAGCGGGCAGGACCACCTGGCGCTCTACCTGCACAACGGCAACGAGTACCTCGAGGGCATGCTCGGCGCCTACAAGGCCCGGATGGTGCCGTTCAACGTCAACTACCGCTACGTCGCCGAGGAGCTGGAGTACCTGCTGCGCGACGCCGACGCGGCCGCCATCGTGTTCCACTCTGCGTTCGCAGCGACGCTCGACGAGGTCCGGGGTCGTCTGCCGGGGCTGCGCGTGCTGCTCCAGGTGCGCGACGGCAGCGACGACACGCTGCTCGACGGGGCGGAGTGGTACGAGGACGTGCTCGCGGCGAGCTCCGACCGTCTGTCCGACGATCTCCGCGACAGCTGGTCGCCCGACGATCTCTACATGCTCTACACCGGCGGGACGACCGGCCTGCCCAAGGGGGTGCTGTGGCGCCAGGCGGACATCTTCGTCGGGGCCCTCGGCGGCCGACGCCTCGACAACCGCGAGGAGTGGAGCGCACTCGAGGACATCGTCCAGAACGCCGCGAACGGCGGCATGCGCCTGGTCGCCGGACCGCCGTTCATGCACGGCGCCGCGCACTGGTTGGCCTTCAACGGGTTCACGAACGCCAACACGATCCTGGTGCCCGGCGTCGTCGACCACCTCGACGCCGACGACGTGCTCGGGCTGATCGAACGAGAGGGCGGCAACGTGCTGCTGATCGTCGGTGACGCGTTCGGCCGACCGCTGGTCGAGGCGATGGAGCGCGGTGGCCACGACCTGTCGTCGTTGCTGATCACCATCACCGGCGGCGCCGCGCTCTCGGCCGGCGTGAAGGAACGGCTGCTCGCGGCGGTCCCGACGATGATGGTGATCGACGGCCTCGGCGCCTCCGAGACGGGACAGCAGGCGAGCCAGCTGACCTCGTCGGGGCAATCGGCGACGACCGGCACGTTCGAGCCGGGTCCGGGCATGTGCATCCTCGACGAGTCGCTCGAGCGTGTGCTGAGCGCCGGTCACGCCGAGACCGGCTGGCTCGCGCAGAGCGGACGGGTGCCGTTGGGCTACCTGGGCGATGTCGCCAAGACCGCGGCGACGTTCCCGACGATCGACGGCGTGCGCTACTCGGTACCCGGCGATCGCGCCCGGTTGACCGCGGAGGGTGTGCTCGAGCTGTACGGCCGGGACTCGGTGACGATCAACTCCGGCGGAGAGAAGATCTTCGCCGAAGAGGTCGAGCAGGCCGTCCTGGCACACCCGTCGGTCGCGGACTGCCTCGTGGCCGGTCGGCCTTCGGAGCGCTGGGGCCACGAGGTCGTCGCCGTCGTGCAACTCGTCGACGGCGTCCGGGCGAGCGACGACGACCTGCTCGAGGAGGCCGCCCGCCACGTCGCCCGCTACAAGCTGCCCAAGCACATCGTCCGCGTGGACCGGGTGCAGCGGGCCCCGTCGGGCAAGGCCGACTACCGCTGGGCCCGCGACGTGGCCGCCGGCACCCAGTAGCCCGACACCGCAGAGCCCGACACCGCAGAGGCCGACACCGCAGAGCCCCGGGTCGGACCCGCGGCGGCACCGTCATTAGTCTGGCCCGGTGACCACCGCCGAGACGTCCCCCCGTGACCGGACCGACACCCGGGACCTGATCCCGCGTGCCGGCGACCCGCTGCCGACCGGCGAGGACAAGACCCGCTCGGTCCAGGCGATGTTCGACGTCATCGCGCCGCGATACGACCTGGTCAACCGGGTGATGACCTTCCGCATGGACGTCGGCTGGCGACGCCGCACCGTCTCGGCGCTCGGTCTGCCGCCCGGGTGCTCGGTGCTCGACCTGGCGTGCGGCACCGGTGACCTGGCCGCCGACCTCGAGGACCGAGGCCTGTTCCCGATCGGCGCGGATCTGAGCTTCGGCATGCTCGCCGCCGCGCCCCGTCCGTTCGCTCGCCTCCAGGCCGACGGCGCGGCGCTGCCGCTGCCCGATGCCTCGGTCGACGGTGCGACCTGTGGTTTCGCGCTGCGGAACTTCACCGACCTGACCGCGACCTTCGCCGAGCTCGCCCGCATCGTGCGACCGGGTGGGCGGATCGCGCTGCTCGAGGTCGCCACACCGCCCAACCCGGTGCTGCGCTTCGGTCACGGCATCTACTTCGGGCAGGTCGTGCCGAGGATCGGCGGCCTGCTCTCCGACGGCAACGCCTACCGCTACCTGCCCCGGTCGGTCGCCTACCTGCCCGAGCCCGACGAGATGGTGGCGACGCTCGGGTCGCTCGGCTTCCGCGACGTGCGGCGCACCCTGCTCTCGGTCGGCATCGCGCAGCTGATCACCGCGACCAGGGAACCGTCGGAGTGACCGACGCGGACCGTCCGCGGGCGACCTCGGTGCCCGCCGACCTGGATCCCGGTGACCCGCCGCCCGGACACGCGGTCGTCGCGTTCCGCTCACCACGGCGCAGCCTGTGGGGGCACG
>JAEWED010000158.1 GCA_023389745.1 Actinomycetes bacterium | reverse complement strand
CGGAACTCGGCGCCGATGCCGACGGGGATGCGGGCGTAGGTGCGGGCTGTCACGGTGTCACCGCCTTGGGGTCGTAGGTGATGGTCACCGTCGCGGGATCCGCGGGGAACGAGACGTAGGCGCCGCTGAGGACGCGGAGCGTGGCCTTGCGTCCGCGTTTGCGGTGGGAGCCGTGGGGGTTGGGCCAGCGGAACAGCACGCCGGTGAGCACCCGGCCGTCGTGCATGCGAACGCGGACGATGCACCGTCGGGCCGCGGCCTTGACCATGGCGACGTGCTCGTCGTCAGGCGTCCGCTGACGGGGTTCAGGGCCGCGATCGGGTGTCGTGGCGGTGTCGGGTGCGGGCAGGGTGGTCACGGCGCCTCTGCGTGGTCGAGGGGTCGGATGGTGATGTGGACGCCGGGCGTCTCGTGTGGGTGCGAGAGGACCTTGCGGGCGACGAGCTCGGCGACCTGGTTGTCGTCACCGAACGCGCCGGCGATCTTCAGGGCGTCGAGCGTGGAGCGGGCGAGCTTGTCGAGGTCGGGTGTCTTGGTCCGCCAGCGCTGGCCGGCGGGCGTGGACTTCGGGCGGTTGTGGATGAACAGCAGGTCGACGCCGACGGGGCCGAGCATCGGTGTGCGCCGGCCGGCACGACCGAGCGCGGCGGACGCCTGGAGCACGACGGCGTTGCGCCACCCGGTGATCCGGGCGCGCTGGCTCGAGTCGCGGCCCTCGAGGATGATCGGCCGGCCGCCGCGGGTGCGGCCGAGTGTCTTCGAGCCCTGCGGCGCCGGCGTGCCCTCAGCGAAGAACGACAACGGCCCCGGCTCAGCGGCCATCGGGTCCTCCGAGGTAGGTGATCAGCGGCGTGTCAGCGGCGAGGTACAGCGGGTGCCGCGGGTCGCCGGCCTTCGTGGTGCCGAGGCAGAACACCGGCACCCGGCAGCGCGCTGCGAGGTCGCGCACGTCGGGGGTGTAGGGGAACTGGCGGACCTTCCGGGCGTGTGCTCCCCATGCACAGACCACGCCCGCGCTGTCCTCGATCGCCTCTCGGACGTGGCGGTAGTTGACCTGGCCGACTGGTTCGTCAGCGAGCGCCAGCGCCTTCGGGTCTGTCGCCCGGTAGGCGAACAGGTTCACGACGGTGAGCGCGTCGAACCCCCACGATCGGGAGAAGCCGATGCACCTGCGGATTGTCGGGTCGTCGACGTCGGCGTCAGCGGTCGACGGGTTCAGCATCACCCACGTGACTGACGCCTCGTCGTCGCCCCATCGGCGGGTCAGCTGGTAGCGGTATGCCTGGTCGATCGACATCACCGCGCCGCGCTTCATCGGCACGGGACCTCGCGGAGTCGGTCGGCGTCGATGATCCAGCAGAGCTGTTCGTCGAGCGGGACGAGCGTGGCTCGTTCGGGTTGGGGTGTGCACGCGGCGAGGGTGAGCGCGGCGATGGCGATGAGGATGGCGTGGCGGGGTGTCATGAGGTCCTCTCGAAGGGGGCGGCGGGTCGGGTGGTGCAGCGGCATCGCTGGCCGGGGCCGGCGACGTGCGAGCAGGGCTCTCGGTGTGGGAGAAGTGGCCGCAGGCGGTGCACGTCGGGTCGTCGAACCGGGGTGGGCGCGGTGGGATGACGGCGGTGTCGTTGAGCCAGCCGCGGTCGCGCATGAACTCGGCGACGGTGCGGGCCTGCTGGTCGGGGCTGAAGTAGCGGTTCCGCGAGAGCAGCGCGGCGAGCTGCTCGAGCATCGTGGGGTTGTCGGGGTCGGCGGGCGGGAGGGAGTAGGTGCTCATGGCGTCGGCTCGGTCGGGTTGGTCGGGTCGGCGGCGATGTAGCGGAGGGTGAAGTCCCAGCTGGTGCCGGCGCCGCGGGTGGCGCTGGTCTCGTCGAGGACGACCTCGCGGCGCGGGTAGACCTGCTGGGCGATCTTCATGCCGCCGTCGAGGACCTGGTCGATGTTGCGGCCGGAGAGGCGCACGGTGATCTGGTGGATGGCGCTCATCGGCTGAACACCGCCGCAAGCTCGGAGCGGTGATGTGGCGTGAGCGTCCGGGGTATTCCGGGGGCGACGTCGGCGAGGAACGCCTGGCGCTCGGCGGCTGTCAGCGGTGGCACCTCGGGGTCGTCCACGATCTCCACGACGTCGGCGATGTAGCCGCGGGCGTGGGCGGAGTCACCGGGCACGGCGATGATCCACTGCCAGAAGTCGTTGGACGTGTAGGTGAGGCGCTCGGCGCCGTTCGCCTTGCTGAGCAGCGGCCTGTAGTCGGCGTTGGTTGCTTCGAACAGCTCGCTGAGCCGGGTGACTCCGGCAGAGCGGGTGCGGGCCAGGATCAGGCCGTTCACCGGGTCGGGTCCTGGTCGGCGAGCAGGCCCGCTGTTCCGAGCTCGTACAGGCGGATCAGCAGGGCGGTGAGCGCGGCGGATGCGTCGGTCGAGTCGACGGTGAGGAGGAACGGGGCGGGGTCGTCGCCGTTCGCTGAGGCGAGGATCGCTCGCCAGGCGGTGCGGTTCGGTTCGTCGACGTCGTCGATCGACTTGGGCTCGCCGTCCGGTCCGAGTACGTCGAGGGTGATCGGGCCCCCGTCGTCGTCGTCGATCTGGGCGGCGAACATGTTCCCGGTCGCTGCGGCGAGGAACACGGCGAACGCGAGGCCGTCGCCATCCTGGAGCACGTCGAGCGCCTCGCTCCGAGCTTCGGTGCTGGTGTCGGTGGCGACGCCCTGGGCGAGGATCAGCCCGGCACGGAGCGCGCGGCCTGCAGGGTCGTCGGGTGGATCGGTGAGTAGGTCGAGCATCTCGGGCATCAGGCCGGCACCGCCCGGTAGGTGGCAGCCGAGTGGATGTCGCTGGCCGGCTTGTGCTCGACGAGGCCGCGGGTGCGCAGCGACGTGAGGTAGGAGCGCATCGAGATGCTGGACTCCTGCGGGAACTCACTGAGAAGCCCGTCGACGGTCCAGGCGCCGGCGTCGCTGCGGAGGAACTCGAGCACGGCCTTCGCTGGGGTCGACAGCGGCACCGGCTCGTCGTCGGCGTCGTCGTCATCTTCGAACTCGGTGGGGTCGATGGGTGCGGGCGCGGTGTAGCGGCCACGGCCGCTGCGGTTGATGCGCCCGGACATGACCAGGTTGTTCAGGGTGGAGCCGATGACGCCGGTGTTGCGGGCGTCGGTGATGTGCTCGCCCACCTGGGCCGCGGCCCATTCGCGGTCGGGGTTGGCCAGGAGGAGCGCGGCGATGCGTTCGGTCAGCGGCGCGGCGGTGTCGTCGAGGATGTCGGGGCGGACGGTGGAGGAGGCGGGTGGTGCACTCCCGACGAGGAGCTCGCCGGTCGGGTCGTCTCCGAGCCCGACATCTCCCACCTCCTCCACGCTCTCGGCCGCCGAGTCGGCGGCGGCGAGCTCGGCGGCGAGCATGTCGATGCCGACCGCGGCGGAGACCGGCTCCTCGACGGCGCATCTGGTGCACAGGTCCCGATCGTCGTTCGCCCACCAGCAGCCACCGGGGCACGCTCGGTCATCGGTGCAGCCGCACTCCCGGCAGGTCGAGACGGCCGGCTCGGCGGGCTCGGCGGGCTCGGCCACAACGGGGACGTCCTCGCCGTCGGCGGTGATGCCCGTCACCACCCAGCTGGGACTGGTGACGTCGACATCGTTGATCGAGAAGTCGACGAGCAGCGGCCCGGGGCCGTCGACTCGGGGGCTGCGCCGCCCGGTCATGTCGCACTCGAGGAGCATGTCGGGGAGGTCGACCAGGCGGATGGTGTGCCCGCCGTTGGTGAGATGGTTGGTGATGGGTGCGAGCTGGTCGGGTGTGCCGGTGATCGTGATCGCGATGTTGTCGAGGCTCATGCGGGGTCTACTGCTCCGATCGGGTTGATGACGGCTCGGGTGACGAGACCGAACGCGGCGACGTGCGCTGCGATGGTCTCGGGAGCGAACGGGTCGAGCTGCTCGAGGAACACGAGGGGGTCGTCGCCGGCGGCGCACGCGACGAACGCTCGGAGGACCGCGCGGGTGGCCGGGTCGTCGACGGCCTCTTCCATGGAGGCGTCCTTGCCGGTGATGGTGTTGCGCCAGCCGAGCAGGTGGACACCGCGGCAGTCCGGGTCGTCGCACTTGCTCGCGGTCTGGGCGATCAGCGAGACGGCGGCGCCTGCGAGGCTGACGCAGAACTCGGCTCCCTCGTCCGGTGTGCCGGCCACAGATGCGAGCAGCTCGCGGAGCGCGGCGCGGGACTCGTCGTCCGGGTGTGGTGTGACGGCGACGCCACCGATGCAGGCGATGACGTAGTCGTGTGGGGTCGGGAACAGGTCGGGGTCGGGTGCGGGGACTCGGTTGGTCATGGGGTTGCTCCGAAGACGTCGCCGGTGTGGGCGCGGTAGAGGGCGTTGGTGCCGGTGCCGGACCCGGGGATGGGTCGGAGCCAGCCGTGGTTCACGAGGCCGGCGAGACGCCGGCGGATCTCGTCCGCGGGGAGGTGCGCGACCGAGGGGGAGGGGAGCGGTCCGCCGAACTGGCGAACGACGTCGATGCCGCGTTCGGCGAAGTCGTTGACCTCGAGCTTCTTGGGGCCGGACTCGATCGAGCGGCGCCACGCGCGGAGGGTCACGACGAACAGGCGGAGGTGGTCGGGTGCGCGGACCAGGTCGTGTTCGGCCTGGTCGACGAGGACCGCGAAGTGGACGACGAGGGCGTGGGCGCCGGTGCCGGCGATGAGCGCGGTGGTGTCGTTCACGCGGTCCACCTGCCGACTGCGACGCCGGCGACGAACACGAGGGCCCACGCGGTGACGATCAGGGTGACCACGAGCAGCAGCCAGAACGACCAGGCGGCCGACGCGGGTTCGGGCTCGGTGTCGCCGATGGCGTGGAGGCGTGCGACGCGCTGGCGGCGCGCTGATGCTTCCTCGAGGTCGACGAGCGCCTCGTCGCGCAGTGTGATCGCTTCGGCGTCGGTGATGTCGGCGAGGAGCCGGCGGTTCGCCTCGTCGAGTCGGGCCCGGGCGTCCGCGACCTGTTCGTCGGGGGTGCGGTGTGGTCTCGTGGTGCGCATCACGCCCCCTTGTCCTGGACGACGTGCAGCGACGGCGCCGTAGCGGGCCGGTAGCGCGACGGGTGGAGGTCGCGTTCGTCGAGCGGGCGGGCCGGCAGGTGCTGGGCCCGCACCGCAGCGGAGCGCTCGAGGCGGTTGACCGAGTCGGCGAGGCAGCGGGCCCGGGCCTCTGCCGCGATGCGCCGCACCCGGTTGGGGCGGCACCAGACGAGGTCGACGACCACCGCGACACCGAGGGTCCACAGCGTCATGAACATGGCGAACTGGCCGAGCGTGACGTCACGCATCTTGGGGTGTTCCTCTCTCAGGGGGTCCGGTGCCGGCCGGGGCGGGGGAATCGGCCGGCACCGAACACGAGGGGGGTCAGGCGGCGGCCTGGCCCCGGATCACGGTCACGTCGAGCGAGTCGCCGACCTCCTCGACGAGCTCGTTGAAGAGCACGCGCTCGAGCTCCTCGGGCTGGTCGAGTCGCCAGCCGAGCGACAGGCCGCCCTCGCCGGAGATGCGGTACCGGAACCGGGCCTTGACGTTGACGACGTCGCCGCCGCGGAAGAGGCGCACGGCGAAGGTGATCCGCTCGGGGATCTCCAGGCGTCCGTCCTTGCCGGCCGACGCGGCCTCGGTGTTGTCGAACACGACCGACATGACGCCGGACTGCGTCGACGTCGCCCGCTTGAACGCGACCTGCGTGGTGGCGGTGAACGTCTGCGCGAGTTCCATCATCGTGGCCTGGTCGGGATCGACGAGCTCGGTCAGGTGGTCCTCGATGAAGTCGGCGAACTGTGCCTGGGGGAGGAACTTCCCGGACCCGTTGAGCCACTGCTGCCACTCCGGGGTGCGCTCGATCCGGGCGACAACGCGGTAGTCGCCGTGGCCGGTCTCGTCGTTGTGAGCACCGTTGAGCACGGCGGTCACGGCGAGCTGGTCCTGCTGGGCGTAGACCGACGGTTCGTTGCCGGTGAGCCGGCGGGCGAGCACCGCGTCGACGAACGACGTGGTGTCCTCGACCTGGATCGTGCCCGAGTGCCGTCGGGGCTTCGGGAGCAGCTCGCGCTCGAGAGTCCAGGTGTCGACCTGGTTGTAGCTCCACTCGGGGGGTGTCACGATCGCGACGTGCGCCGGCAGACCGTCGTCGTCGAGCAGCTCCGAGACTGGGGTGACGAT
>JAEWED010000044.1 GCA_023389745.1 Actinomycetes bacterium | reverse complement strand
CCTCCGAATGCGTGTCGTGCGGCGCCTGCGTGCAGGCCTGCCCGACGGCGACGCTCATCGAGAAGTCGGTACTCGATGTCGGCCAGCCCGAACACTCGCTCGTAACGACCTGCGCCTACTGCGGCGTCGGTTGCTCGTTCAAAGCCGAAATGCGTGGCGAGGAAGTCGTGCGCATGATGCCCTATAAGGACGGCGGCGCGAACGAAGGCCATTCCTGCGTCAAGGGCCGCTTCGCCTTCGGCTACGCCACCCACAAGGATCGCGTGCTGACGCCGATGATCCGCGAAAAGATCACCGATCCCTGGCAGGTCGTGTCGTGGGACGAAGCGATCAGCTACGCCGCTGAGCGTCTGAAGGCGACGCAGGCGAAGTACGGCAAGGACTCGATCGGCGGTATCACCTCTTCGCGCACGACGAACGAAGAAGTCTACGCCGTCCAGCGCATGGTCCGCGGCGCGTTCAATACCAACAACATCGACACTTGCGCCCGCGTCTGCCATTCGCCGACGGGCTACGGCTTGAAGCAGACGTTCGGCGAATCCGCCGGCACGCAGGACTTCAAGAGCGTCGATAAGGCCGACGTGATCATGGTCGTCGGCGCCAACCCGACGGACGGCCACCCCGTCTTCGGCTCGCGCATGAAGAAGCGTCTGCGCGAAGGCGCGAAGCTGATCGTCATCGATCCGCGCCGCACCGACATCGTCCGCTCGCCGCACGTCGAAGCCGCCTATCACTTGCAGCTTCAGCCCTCGACCAACGTCGCCATCATGAACGCCATCGGTCACGTCATCGCGACCGAGAACCTGATTGATCGCAAGTTCGTCAAGCGCCGCTGCGAACCGGCTGACTTCTTCCGCTGGGAAGAGTTCATCAAGCGGCCGGAAAACTCTCCGGAAGCAACCGAAGAGATCACGGGTGTCCCGGCGCAGCAGGTCCGCGAAGCTGCACGGCTCTACGCAACGGGCGGCAACGCTGCGATCTACTACGGTCTCGGCGTCACTGAGCACAGCCAGGGCTCGACCATGGTCATGGCGATGGCCAACATCGCAATGGCAACGGGCAACATCGGCCGCGAAGGCGTCGGTGTGAACCCGCTGCGCGGCCAGAACAACGTGCAGGGTTCGTGCGACATGGGCTCGTTCCCGCACGAGCTGCCGGGCTACCGTCACGTGTCCAACGCTGACGTGCGCGCTGCATTCGAAAAGGAATGGGGCACCAAGCTCGATAGCGAGCCCGGCCTGCGCATTCCCAACATGTTCGATGCGGCCTCTGACGGCACGTTCCGCGGCATGTTCATCCAGGGCGAAGACATTGCCCAGTCGGACCCGAACACGCACCACGTCGAGCATGCGCTGTCGTCGATGGACATCGTCATCGTCCAGGATCTCTTCCTGAACGAGACGGCGGCCTTCGCTCACGTCTTCCTGCCGGGTACGTCGTTCCTTGAGAAGGACGGCACCTTCACCAACGCCGAGCGCCGTATCAACCGCGTCCGCAAGGTGATGCGCGAGAAGCAGGGCATGGCCGAGTGGGAAGTCGTATCGCGCTTGGCGACCGCCATGGGCCATCCGATGCACTACAACAATGCGGCCGAGATCATGGACGAGATCGCCCGCCTCACGCCGACATTCGCTGGCGTGTCGTTCGATCGCCTCGACGAGCTGGGTTCGATCCAGTGGCCGTGCAACGACGAGCACCCGACGGGCACGCCCGTCATGCACACGGATGAGTTCACGCGCGGCAAGGGCCGCTTCATGCTGACGGGCTTCGTGCCGACAGCTGAGCGCACGAACCGAAACTTCCCGCTCATCCTGACGACGGGCCGCATCCTGGCGCACTACAACGTCGGCGCTCAGACGCGGCGCACCGAGAACGTCGCCTGGCATCCCGAGGACATCCTCGAACTCCACCCGCACGACGCGGAAGTTCGCGGCATCAAGACGGGCATGAAGGTCTCGCTCGCAAGCCGCGTCGGCGCCACCACGCTGACGGCGAAGGTTTCCGACCGCATGCCGCAGGGCGTCGTCTACACGACGTTCCACCATCCGGTCACGGGCGCTAACGTCATCACCACCGAGAACTCGGACTGGGCCACGAACTGCCCGGAATACAAGGTGACGGCGGTGCAGGTGAACGTCTCCAACCATCCCTCCGAATGGCAGGAGGAATGGCAGGGCCGTGAGGTCGAGAACAAGCGCATTGCCAAGGAAAAGAAGCTGGAAGCGGCAGAGTAATTTCTGCCCCTCCGGCCTGGAGTTAAGATTGCGATGAACGTCGTGCCGAAGAACACAATCAAGCCTGAGGGCGGACCGGAGCTGTGCTCCCGTCCGGCCGTGGGCGAGTTGCAGTCCGCGTCGGGCACGCAGTCGATCACGTGGCAACTCCCCGAGGAGGTGCCCATCGCGCTCCAGATCAACTCCCAGCCCTACACGGTGATTATGGCGACGCCGGCGAATCTGCGCGATTTCGCAATCGGCTTTCTCGTCGGCGAAGGCATCGTCCCCGACCCCTCAAAGATCCAGGGCATCCTCGTGATGCCGGTGGACGGCGGTATGGCAATCGACGTTGCCGTGCCGGAAGAGGCGATCGAAACATCGCGTCTCGCCCGCCGCGCCATGGAGGCGCGCACGGGCTGCGGCCTCTGCGGTGTCGAAGAAATCGAATCGGCCGTCCGGCCGCTGCAGCAGCTCGAGCGGACCTGGTCGCCCACGCCGGAAGCCATTCGGCGCGCCGACAAGAGCCTGTTCGAGCACCAGCCGATGAACCGCTTCAACCGGTCCGTCCACGGGGCCGCTTGGGTGTCGAAGGACGGCGAGATCCAGTTCGTCCGCGAAGACGTCGGCCGCCACAACGCGCTCGATAAGCTCATCGGCGCGCTCTACGCCGAAGGCATCGACCGCACGGACGGCTTCGTCCTGATGACGAGCCGCTGCAGCTTCGAACTCGTGCAGAAATCGGTCACGGCCGGCATCGTCGGTCTGGTCACCGTTTCAGCGCCGACCGTCCTCGCGCTGGAACTCGCCAAGAAAGCCAACCTGTTCCTGGCGTCATTGGGCCCCAACGGCCCCGTGGTCTTCAATCACTAGCCACCTGTCCCATCCGTCAATCCCAACAAAATCGGTCCAACATGCAAAGCTCCGATC
>JAEWED010000231.1 GCA_023389745.1 Actinomycetes bacterium | reverse complement strand
GACGGGTCCCGGCCGGACCGCCGCCCGGACGACGAGGGGGACGCATGACCGACGGCGCCGTGTCCCGGCCGGTGCGGGTTCTGCTCGCCGACGACCAGCCGCTGCTGCGTACCGGATTCCGGATGGTGCTGGGCGCGGAGGACGACCTGGACGTGGTGGGTGAGGCCGGCGACGGCGCGGAGGCGGTGGACCTGGCGCGGCGGCTGCTGCCCGACGTGGTGCTGATGGACATCCGGATGCCGCGGATGGACGGGGTGACCGCGACGCGCGCGATCGTGTCCGCGCGGCTACCGGTTCGGGTGCTGGTGCTCACCACGTTCGAGCAGGACGAACACGTCGTCGGGGCGCTGCGGGCCGGCGCCAGCGGGTTCCTGACCAAGGATGTGCCGGCCGAGGACCTGGTCGCGGCGATCCGCACGGTGGCGGCCGGTGACGCGGCGATGTCCCCGCGCATCCTGCGCCGGCTGCTGGACCGCTTCGCCGAGCTGCTGCCCGATCCGGCCGCCGCGCCGGCGCGGGCGCTGGACCCGCTGACCGACCGGGAGCGGGAGGTGCTCACCCACATGGCGCGCGGTCTGTCCAACGCGGAGATCGCCCGGGTGCTGTCGGTCAGCGAGACGACTGTGAAAACCCATGTCGGGCACGTGCTGACGAAGCTACGGTTGCGCGACCGGGTTCAGGCGGTCGTGCTCGCGTATGAGACGGGTCTGGTTCGTCCGGGGCGGTGAGGTGGCGCGGGTCACCTACCGTGACCAGCGGCGGGGCTGATGTGTTGACCATCACGCCGGGTGAGGCTCTAGCGTCGGCGTCGCCTGCCGGTCAGGGGTCACCCTGAGCCCGGATGGGGGTCGACCCTCACCGGAAGATCGGCACGGATTCCACCCCAGGTCGGAGGGCTTTCGGGCTCGCGACCCCGAGGATGGATTCCGCCGCACCGACCAGCGGGGGCGGTGCGGCATTGAGAACGACAGACGGAAGAGGTACATGACGTGACCGCGACGGTAGGCCAAGAGCAGGCCGCGGCCCGGGCGAACGATGTGTGGAAGGTGTACGGCAGCGGCGAGGCGCAGGTCGCCGCGCTACGGGGGGTGAGCGCCGAGTTCGAGCGCGGCCGGTTCACCGCGATCATGGGGCCGTCGGGTTCCGGGAAGTCCACACTGATGCACTGCCTCGCGGGTCTGGACACGGTGACCAAGGGCACCGTGATGATCGGCGACACCACTGTGACCGGTCTCAACGACGCCGGTCTGACGAAGCTGCGCCGGGACAAGGTCGGCTTCATCTTCCAGCAGTTCAACCTGCTGCCGACCCTGTCGGCCGAGGAGAACATCACCTTCCCGCTGACCCTGGCGGGCCGACAGCCCGACGCGGCGTGGATGGACCACGTCGTCACGACCGTCGGCCTGAAGGACCGCCTGCACCACAAGCCCTCGGAGCTCTCCGGCGGCCAGCAGCAGCGTGTCGCGGTCGCCCGGGCCCTGGTCGAGCGGCCCGAGATCATCTTCGCCGACGAGCCGACCGGCAACCTCGACTCGCGTTCGTCGGCCGAGATCCTGTCGTTCCTCGCCGGGGCGGTCGCGCAGTTCGGCCAGAGCGTCGTGATGGTGACCCACGACCCGGTCGCCGCGGCGTACGCCAGCCGCGTGCTGTTCCTCGCGGACGGGCAGATCGTCGACGAGCTGATGGCACCGACACGCGACTCGGTGCTCGACCGGATGCGTCAGTTCGGCGACTGAGGCCCCATGTTCCGATACGCACTCAAGAGCCTGCGGGCCAACTTCACGCGCCTGATCGCCACGGCGCTCGCCGTCATCGTCGGCATCGGCTTCCTCGCCGCAGGCCTCATGCTGACCGACGCCATGCGCGACGGTCTGACCGGCACCGTCGAGCAGCAGTACGCAGAGGTCGACCTCATGGTGTCGACCGGCGTGAGCGGCGCGGACATGGGGTTCCTCCAGGTCGTGCCGACGCAGACCCTCGACACTGTCGCGGCGACCGAGGGGGTCGCTGCGGCCTCGGGGGAGATCGCTCAGAACGTCCGGGTCAAGCGCGAGGACGGCTCCAGCGCGAACCTGCGGACCATCGGGCGGAACTGGATCGCCGACGAGGCGATGAACCCGCTCGACCTCGTCGACGGCCGCGCGCCCGAGTCCGAGGGTGAGATCGCGCTCGACGCGGCGCTGCTGCGCGAGGCCGAGGCCTCGCTCGGCGACACCGTCAAGCTCGACACACCTGCGGGTCGCATCGAGGCGAAGATCGTCGGCATCACCGCGTTCGGCGACGACGACGCCATCGACGACGGCGGAACCGTCTCGTTCGACGACGCCACCGCACTCAAGGTGCTCGCGGACGGCAAGGGCTACCAGTCGGTCCTCGTGCGCACCGAGGGTGACTCGCCGGCACAGGTCGACGAGGTCGCGGACCGGCTCCGGACCGAGCTCGGCGGCAACCTCATCGTCGAGACCCGCGAGCAGCTGATCGAGTCCAGCACCGAGATGGCCTCGGGCTTCCTCGACATCCTGCGGCCCGTCCTCTCGGGCTTCGCCTACCTGGCGATGTTCGTGGCCGCGTTCGTGATCTTCAACACGTTCTCGGTCGTCGTGACCCAGCGCTTCCGCGAGCTCGCCCTGATCCGGGCCATCGGCGGCACGCCGGCGCAGGTCCGTCGGTCGCTGATCCTCGAGGGTCTCGCCATCGGTGTGATCGCCAGCGCCGTCGGCATCGCCGCGGGCGCACTGTTCTCGAAGGTGATGCAGTGGGGCCTCGACCTGTTCGACATCACGCTGCCTGGCTCCGGCGTGAAGATCACCCTCGGCACGATCGTGGTCTGCATGCTCACCGGCACCATCGTCACGGTGCTGTCGGTGATCATCCCGGCGTTCCGGGCGGGGCGCACCAAGCCGGTCGAGGCGATGCGGGCGAGCGCGATCGACACCTCGGGCACGTCCAAGGTGCGTGCGGTGTTCGGCGCCATCTTCCTGATCGGCGCGGTGTGCTTCCTGGTGCTGAACCAGGTGGCCGGACCGCAGTGGTTCTACCTGGCACCCGGCGCGCTGTTCCTCTTCATCGGCACGTTCATCGGCGGGCCGCTGCTGGCCCGGGTGTTCGCGATGGGCACCCGGCCGCTGCTGGGCGTCTTCGGGCTCACCGGGCGCATGGCGGCGGACAACTCAGTGCGCAACCCACGCCGGACCGCCACCACCGCGAACGCGCTGGTGATCGGACTGTTCCTGGTCACCGCGGTGACCGTGTCGGGTGAGGCGTTCAAGACCTACGTCGTGAGCGAGTTCAACCAGCTCTCCAGCTCGGACTTCATCGTCGCCTCGACCAGCGCGATCCCGGACGATCTGGTCGAGAAGATCGACGCAGCGGGTGACGTGCGAGCGACCGCTCCCATCAGGACCTCGGCGATCACCAACGAGCGCACCGGCAAGCCGTACGCCGTGTCGACCGGCGACCTGGACCTGATCCGGGAGACCGCCGGCGTCTCGCTGAGAGGCGACGTCGACTCGGTGATCGACGGCCAGGGTGTGGCGATCGCGGACGCGACGTCGTTGTTCGGCGGCTCGAGCGAGACCTCCGCCGCGCCCGGCGCATCACCGGAGGATCAGCAGTCCGACGTGTCCGGGGTCCTGGGCGTGAACGGCGAGATGACGGGTGAGGTCATCCCGGTCGTCGCCGTCGACGGGAGCGCGGTCGACCTGTCGATCGACGCCGTGCTCGACGGCGACATGGACACGCTGTTCATCGGGTCGTACATCAGCGAGGCGACCTTCGAGCAGGTGCTCGGCGACCAGCCGGTGAACATCATCTTCGTGCGGGCCGAGCCCGGGAAGGCGACCGAGGCCGGGCGCAACATCGAGAAGGCGATCGGCGAGTTCACCGGCATCGAGGTGCTGCCGGGCAACTTCTTCGGGCAGATCTTCTCGCAGATCTTCGACTTCCTGATCGGGGCGGTGAACGGGCTGCTGGCCATGAGCATCGTCGTGGCGCTGGTGGGCATCGTGAACACGATGACGCTGTCGATCTTCGAGCGTCGGCGCGAGCTGGGCATGGTGCGGGCGCTGGGCATGACGCGGCAGCAGGTCGGGCGCATGGTGCGCATCGAAGCGGTGCTGATCGGACTGCTCGGGACGATCGTCGGCATGGGCTCGGGCATCCTGCTGAGCTGGGTGCTCATCTCGAGCATCGACATCGGCCTGTCGTTCAACTGGGCCCGGGTCGGGTTGATCTTCCTGACCGGTGTGCTGGTCGGCGTGTTCGCCTCGCTGCTGCCGGCACGGCGGGCGACGAGGCTCGACATGCTCGAGGCGATGCAGGCGACCTGAGCCGCCAGGCCTCGGTGGCACCCCAGAACCGAGTTGCGACGAAACCGGTCCCCTCCCACCAGACCTCGGTGGCACCCCAGAACCGAGTAGCAACGAAACCGGACACGTGCCCGGCCGACCCTGGTGGGGTTCAGAACCGAGTCGCGACGAATTGTTCCGGGATCAGGCGGCCCGGCCCAGTCCGCCGGCGCGGCGGGACCGCACCTCGGCTTCGGCCACCAGGTCCCGAAGGCGGTCCCGGTGCCGCCGGGTCGTGGTGTCGGGCCTTCGCAACGCCGCATAGCGGCCCCTCGAGAGGCGGCGGACCCGTCCCTTCTTGAGCTCCCAACACAGCACATCGCTGATGGTCTTGTTCGGGTCGCGGCCGCCCACCACCAGGCCGAGTGACTCGAGGCGGGCCCGGAGCTCGGCGATCGTCGCCGGACCGTGCTGCCACAGCAGCGTCAGCAGGCTGTAGCGCAGGTTCTTGCCGCGCAGGTCGTGGGGCCGGAGCGCGGAGCGGGGCATGGTTCGGAAGTCGGGCTGCATCCTCGGAGCATCCCGCCGTCAAGGACGGCTGTCAGCGGGGACCGGACCCCGGCGCTCCGGATTCGTCGCAACTCGGCGCGGGATCGCGCTCGACGACCGCCGGGCGATGTCGTCGCAGCTCGGCGCTCGAGCCCACCCCGACGCCGGGCCGGCCCAGCCCCGACCGCTTTCGTCGCAACTCGGTGCCGGGACATACCCAGGAGTCCGGGTCCTCCCGCCGCTCTCGTCGCAACTCGGCTCTGGAGCACCACCGAGGCAGCGGCGCGAGCCGGGCTACGGAGCGCCGGCCTACGGAGCGCCGGCCTACGCCGTCGGTTCGCCCGGGTCCGGGACCGTGAGCCCGCGCAGCATCGTCGCCGCCGCTTCCTCCTGGTGACCGGGCAGGTCCTCGCAGAACGCGAACCCGTGCAGCTCCAGCGACGCCAAGCCGTGGCAGCTGCTCCAGAGGCGCTGCGCGACCTCACCCGCGTCACCGTCGACGATCACCCCGGCGTCCATCGCACGCCGCACCAGCATCTCGAGCTGCTTGAACGTCGCGAACGCGTGCCCCAACGTCATGGCCGACGGCTCGTAGTCGGGCACCGCCCGCTCGAACATCAACAGGTACCGCTGCGGCTGCTCTCGAGCGAAGGCCCGGTACCGGCGGCCCGACTCGGCGAGGTCCTCGTACGGGTCGTCGGTCCCGAGGTCCGAGATCGCCTCGTGCAACGCGTCGAACCCACGCTCGAGCAACGCGTCGAGCACGCCGTCCTTGCCGCCGAGGTGGTTGTACACGCTCATCGGCGCCACGCCCGCCTCGCTCGCGATGCGCCGCACCGTCAACGCGCCGGGTCCCTCTGTCACGAGCAGCCGTTCCGCGGCGTCGATCACCGAGCGCTCGACCTCGGCGCTCGGCGTGCGAACGGCGCCCTGTCGACGGGCGACCGCCTTCGAGATCGGAGCGAACTTCCCGGACCTTGGCATCCGCAACATCATATGCCCCTTTACAGTGAATAGCACAGCGTTCTATAAACTGCAGAACAGCGTTCTACAACGCCATCGATCCCCCGACGAGGAAGGCCACCCCATGACCCCAGAAGTGATCCATCGCCGGAGGTGGGCGATCCTCGCCGTGCTCGGCCTGAGCGTCTTCCTCGTCGTCGTCGACAACACCATCGTCAACGTGGCCCTGCCCACCCTCAGCCGCGAGCTCGACGCCGGCACCAGCCAGCTGCAGTGGATCGTCGACTCCTACAGCCTCGTGTTCGCCGGGCTGCTGCTCGCCTTCGGCAGCCTCGGTGACCGCTACGGCCGCAAGGGCGCCCTGCAGATCGGCCTCGTGCTCTTCGGCCTGACCTCAGTTGCCGCCGCCTTCTCCGGCAGCGCCACGGGCCTGATCACCGCTCGCGCCGCCATGGGCGTCGGCGCCGCACTCGTGTTCCCCGCCACGCTCGCCATCCTGACCAATGTGTTCACCGACCCGACCGAGCGGGCCAAGGCCATCGGGGTCTGGTCGGCCATCTCGGGCCTGGCGGTCGCGCTCGGCCCGCTCACCGGCGGTTACCTGCTCGAGCACTTCTGGTGGGGCTCGATCTTCCTGGTCAACGTGCCGATCGTGCTGACCGCGCTCGTGCTCGGCCACCGGCTGGTCCCGACGACCAAGGACCCCGACGCCGGCCGGCTCGACCCGCTCGGTCTGGTCCTGTCGATCAGCGCCATCGCACTGCTCGTCTACACCGTGATCGAGGCCCCGCACCGGGGCTGGACCGACCCGGTGACGATCGCCAGCTTCGCGGTCTTCGCCGTCCTCTTCGTCACCTTCGTGCTGTGGGAGCGCCGCCGCCACGACCCCATGCTCGACGTCACGGTCTTCGCCAACCCTCGCTTCTCTGCGGCCAGCTTCTCGGTGGCGGTCGCGTTCTTCGGCCTCTTCGGGTTCATCTTCCTGATCACCCAGTACTTCCAGGTCATCCGGGGTTACTCGACGCTCTCGGCCGGCCTGCACACGCTGCCGTTCGCGATCACCGCAGCGGTCACCGCTCCGATCGCCGCACGACTCGCGCTGCGCTTCGGGTCGACCAAGGTCGTCGCCACCGGGCTCGCCTCGATGGCGTTCGGCTTCGCCTGGGCGTCGACGCTCGATGTCGACACCCCGTACTGGGGTCCCATCGTGCTGCAGATGATGTTCACCGCAGCGGGCATGACCATGACGACCGCCCCGTCGACCGAGGCCATCCTCGGTTCGCTGCCCCGCCACAAGGCCGGCGTGGGCTCGGCGGTCAACGACACGACCCGCGAGCTCGGCGGCACCTTGGGAGTCGCCGTGGTCGGCTCGGTGTTCAGCTCGCTCTACGGACCGAAGCTGCTGGAGCTGCTCGCCGG
Source organism: Actinomycetes bacterium (assembly GCA_023389745.1). Classification (GTDB taxonomy): domain Bacteria; phylum Actinomycetota; class Acidimicrobiia; order Acidimicrobiales; family Microtrichaceae; genus JAFAFN01. The sequence goes on along the minus strand of JAEWED010000231.1, from coordinate 19,194 downwards.
GCTGCCGATCCCCGACGAGGCCCTCGACGCCGCCGAAGGATCGGTGCAGGCGGCGGTCGCGGTGGCGGACATGGCACCCCCCGCCGGGCGCGACATCATCCTGGACGCCACCCGCACCGCGTTCCTCGACGGCTTCTCCGGTGGGGTCCGCATCGCGGCTGCAGCGGCGGCGCTCGGGTCGATCTCGGCGATGATCTTCCTGCCTGCCAGCGGCCGCGACATGGACCACGCGACCACCGACGACCCGGCAGGAACCGACGCCCTGCCGGGTACGGATGCCGGGGCGCTGGCATGATCGACCCGATGCACGACGCACCCGCCAACACCGACCCAAGCGGCAACGCCGACCGACCCGGCGACGTCGACCGACCCGGTGACTTCGAGGCCGCGACCGCGGTCACTCCCCTCGTCGACGGGCGGTACGCCGCCGAGGTGGTCGACGGATGGGACATCCTCGGCAACGCGAACGGCGGCTACCTGATGGCCATCGCCGGGCGGGCGCTGTGCGCCGCGGCGGACCGACCGGACCCGATCAGCGTCACGGCCCACTACCTGTCCCCCGGCCGCCCGGGCCCGCTCACGATCGACACCTCGGTGGTGCGATCCGGGCGGCGCTTCACCACCGCGAACGCCACGCTGCGGACCGCGGACGGCTCGCCGGTCATCACCACGCTCGCGATGTGCGGCGACCTGGGCGAACCCGACCCGGAGGCGACGCTGCTCGTCGACGGCGCCCCACCGGAGCTGCCTGCTCCCGAGGACTGCCACCAGGTGGTCCCCGACGGCATCTTCCCGCCACCGTTCTTCGGACACGTGCAGCTGGCGCTGCACCCCGACGACGCCCGGTTCGTGGTCGGCGAGCGCAGCGGCACGCCGCTGCTGCGCGGCTGGTTCCGACTGCCCGACGACCAGCCACTCACCACGATCGCGCTGCTGACCGCCGTCGACGCGTTCCCTCCGACCATCTTCAACGTCGACATCCCGATCGGCTGGGTGCCGACCCTGGAGCTGACCGCGCACGTCCGCGCCCGCCCCGCGCCGGGTTGGCTGGCGTGCGAGGTCCGCACCCGGTTCATCGCGGACGGCTTCCTCGAGGTCGACAGCCACATCTGGGACGGCACCGGGCGCCTCGTCGCCCAGGCCCGCCAGCTCGCGCTGGTCCCCCGGGTCGACTCAGAGCTTCCCCAGCCCGACGGCAGGTGACCGAGCAGCCCGACGGCAGGTGACCGAGCAGCCCGACGCGGCAGATGACCGGTCAGGAATAGCTCACCCCCAGGCGTCGTTGGCACCCGTGATGTCGACTCCCCCTGCCGATCTGCCCGCCACCCGCCAGCCACCCGCGTATCAACCGCTGCGCCTCTCGGTGCTCGACGTGTGTCCGGTCCCCGCGGGTGGCTCGGTGCGGGGCGCGGTCGACAGCTCGGTCGAGCTCGCCCAACGGGTCGAGGGCCTCGGGTTCGAGCGCTACTGGCTCGCCGAGCACCACAACACCCAGACCATCGCGTCGTCGGTGCCGTCGATCCTGATCGCGCACGTCGCCGCGGCGACCTCGACGCTGCGGGTCGGTTCGGGCGGTGTCATGCTCCCCAACCACGCGCCGCTGCACGTGGCGGAGTCGTTCCGCCTGCTCGAGGCGATGCACCCTGGCCGGATCGATCTGGGCATCGGTCGGGCACCCGGCACCGACGGCCGCACCGCGCTCGCCCTGCGACGCACGCCCGCCGCGCTGCGGGCCGAGAACTTCCCCGAGGAGCTCGAGGACCTGCTCGGCTTCCTGACCGACGGGCTCGACTCGGACCACCCGTTCGCGAGCGTGACCGCCTCACCGAAGGGCGGCGACGCACCGCAGATCTTCCTGCTCGGCTCCAGCGGCTACTCGGCGCAGCTCGCCGCGGCGCTCGGCTTGGGCTTCGCGTTCGCCGCGCACATCAACCCGACCGCAGCGGCCGCGGTGCTGCGCCACTACCGCGCCGAGTTCCGCCCCAGTCGCTTCTTCGCCGAGCCGTACTCGATCCTCGGGCTCTCCGCGCTGGCGGGCGAGACCGACGACGAGGCCGAGCACCACGCCGCGCTGCTCGACCTGGCCTGGCTGCACATCGGGCAGGGCGGCGACCGGCCGTCGCCGACGTTCGAGGAGGCGCTCGCGTACGAGTACTCCCCCGCCGAGGAGGCGCAGCGGCTCGCGAACCGGGCGCGCCACACGATCGGTTCGGCGTCGAACGTCGCCGCGAGACTGCGGGTGCTCGCGGACGAGGCCGCCGTCGACGAGGTCATGGTGCTGACGATGGCGCACAGCGCCGAGGTGCGGGCGCGGTCGTACGAGCTGCTGGCCTACGAGCTGCTCGCCGCCGAGATGCTGACACCGACGACGAAGGGCGCGACGACGGGCGCAGCGAACTCCCCCGCCGCCACCGGCTGACCCAGGGCCCACCGGGCACACCCGGTGCACCGGCCGACGTTCCCGGGCCGGTCCGGCTCGTGTAGAACCGAAGCCATGAACGACCCCACCGAAGCCGGCGCCGCACCGTCCCCCGAGGCGGCAGCCACGGTCTCGCACATCGGGTTGTGCGTCGCCGACCTGGATCGGGCCCTGCGGTTCTGGTGCGACGGCCTCGGCTTCCGGGCCGATGAGCGCTACGACCTCACCGACTCGATGTTGCCCGGCCTGGACCGCGCCCTCGAGGTCGACGCCGGCGTGAAGGTCGTGTCGCAGTTCATCCGCTCCGGACGGTTCGCGATCGAGCTGCTGCACTACTCGAGCCCCGAGGCGTTCGGCACGCCCTCTGCGAACCGCAACCAGCTGGGCATGACGCACGTCGCGTTCCGCACGCCGGACCTCGAGGCGTCGGTCGCGCGGCTCGTCGAACACGGTGGCACCGTGGTCGAGTCGACCCGAGCGACCCTGGGTGTCGACCTGGTCTTCGTCGCCGACCCCGACGGCAACCGGGTCGAGCTCATGGCGTCGTGACGAACCCGGCTGCGCACGACGAGCACGAGCACGAGCACGACGACCCGGACGGTCGCGCGGGGCTCGATCACGACCGGAACGAGCTGATCCGGGTCTGGGTCACCCGGGCGGTGTTGCTGGTCGCGGTGCTGTGCATCGTCGGCCTGGGTGTGTTCTGGCCTCGTGGGCCGGCGCCAGAGGTCGTGCCACAGCCCGGAACGTACGTCGATGCGACGGTCACCGCCGTCGAGCGCACCGAGTGCGACGCGGTCGAGGCCGACGCCCTGGCCGGCTGCGCCCGGGTCGAGGTGCGCATCACCTCGGGGCCCGACGCCGGCGACGACGGCGTGTTCCTGATCCGGGACACCGACTTCGGGGTGCCCGAACAGCATGTCGGCGACGAGGTCGTGCTGCTCGACGTGCCGACCAGTCCCCCGCCGTACCGCTACAGCTACAGCGACGTGCAGCGGGCGTTGCCGATGTGGTGGCTGCTCGGGCTGTTCGTCGTCGCGGCGATCGCGGTGGGCCGCTGGCAGGGCGTGCGTGCCCTCACGGGTCTGCTCGGCAGCGGTGTGATCCTGGTCGTGTTCCTGGTGCCGGCGCTGATCCGCGACGAATCCGCGGTGATGGTGGCGCTGGTCGCGAGCGCGGCGATCGCGTTCCTGGCGCTGTACCTGGCTCACGGCTTCAACCCGGCGACGACCGTGGCGCTCGCGGGCACGTTGCTCTCGCTCGTGGTGATCACCGTGATCGCGCTGGTCGCGACCGAGGTGATGAGCCTGTCCGGGCTGGCATCGCCGGACGCGCAGGCGCTGCGGGTGACCGCCTCGGCGCTCGACCTGCGCGGGTTGCTGGTGGCCGGCATCGTCGTCGGCGCGCTCGGCGTGCTCGACGACGTCACCGTCACCCAGGTCTCGGCGGTCGGTGCGCTCAAGCGGGCGAACCCACGCTTCGGTCGCGTCGAGCTCTACCGCGAGGCGATGCGGGTGGGACGCGACCACGTGGCGTCGACGGTCAACACCCTCGTGCTCGCCTATGCCGGTGCGTCGCTGCCGCTGGTGCTCCTGTTCAGCCAGGGCGCACGGTCGACGGGCCGGATCGTGACCAGCGAGATCGTCGCGGTCGAGGTCGTGCGCATGCTGGTCGGATCGATCGGCCTGATCCTCGCGGTGCCGATCACCACCGCGCTCGCCGCCGCGGTGCTCACCGGCCGCGAGGAGCTCCACGCCGGCCACGACCACGGCCACGGCGTACCGCCGGCGCCGACAGCGGCGGCCCAGCCCGACGAGCCGGACGAGACCGACGAGCCGGGCGACGGGTGGGATGCCTTCGGGCCGAAGCCCGATCCCATCTGAGCAGCGCCGCTCCCGTCGCGGTGTGCTCGGACGCCGCCGGGACGGCGGTTCAGCACACGGCGTGCAGGCGAGCCGCCGTCAGATCAGCGTGGCGACCAGGGCGAAGTGGCAGGCGCCCGCGGCGATCGTGAAGCCGTGCCAGACCTCGTGGTAGCCGAACTTGGCCGGCACCGGGTCGGGGCGCTTGCGGCCGAGCACCACCGCTCCGACGGTGTAGAGCACACCGCCGACGCCGAGCAGCACCAGCTGCACCGCGTTCAGGTTCGTGACCAGCACCGGCAGCGTGATGACCGCACCCCAGCCCATGACGATGTAGAGCCATGAGCCGGACTTGCCGCCCTCGAGGCGCAGCCGGACCATCTTCATGATGACGCCGGCGAGTGCGGTCACCCAGGCGACGACGAGCATCGGGATGCCCCAGATCGCCGGCAGCGCGATCAGGCAGATCGGGGTGTAGGTGCCGGCGATGAGCAGGTAGATCATCGAGTGGTCGGCCCGTCGGAACCACAGCACCGCCCGGTGCGTGCGAGCCAGCCGGTGGTACGAGGCGCTGGTCGCGAACAGGCCGGCGAGGCTCGCCCAGTAGATGGCCACGGCGACCCGGGCGGCGACCGACTCGGCCGAGGCGAGCAGGTACAGCCCCGCGGGCAGCACGATCAGGAAGGCCGCGAAGTGCAGCCAGCCGCGCCACGTCGGACGGTGGCCGTAGGGACCGGGCGGTCCGATGATGGAGTTGACGAGGTCCTGCGCCGTCATGGCGTCAGAGTAGCCAGCGCCGCAGCGGCTGCTGCCGCGGATCGCCGTCAGTAGGGTCACGTGTGACGACGGCCACGGGGTCGGCGTGCAGAGAGGAAGCAGTGGTCGATCCGACAGCCCCGACGATCGCCGAGGAGGAGCGCGTGCCGCAGCGTGCGGGGGCGGTGCTGCTCACGCTGATCCTCGTGGCGACCGTCGCCAACCTGAACCTGGCGGTCGCGAACGTCGCGCTGCCCGACATCGGCCGGGCGTTCGACGCCTCGCAGACCCAGCTCAACCTGGTCGCCATCGGCTATTCGCTGGGGCTCGCGGCGTCGGTGCTGTACCTGGGTGCGCTCGGCGACCGCTACGGCCGCAAGCTGATGCTGCTCCTGGGAGTGGGGCTGTCGATCCCGGCGTGCCTGCTCGCCGCGTGGGCGCCGTCGGTCGAGGTGCTCGTGCTGGCCCGGCTGCTCGGCGGGCTCGCCGCGGGCATGGCGTACCCGACCACGCTCGCGTTGATCACCGCGCTGTGGGCCGGGCCGAAGCGCACCCGTTCGATCGCCCTGTGGTCGGCGCTCGGTGGTGCCATGTCGGCGCTCGGGCCGCTCGCCTCGGGCTGGCTGCTCGGGCACTTCTGGTGGGGCTCGGTGTTCGTGCTGACCCTGCCGCTCGCCGTGGTCGCGCTGCTGCTGTCGATGCGGCTGGTGCCGGCGCACGTCAACGAGACCACCGATCCGGTCGACCACCTCGGGGGCGTGCTGTCGGTGCTGTTCGTGGCCGGCATCGTGCTCGCGATCAACTTCGCGCCGGCGCCCGGCAAGGGCACCGCGGCATTGGTGCTCGGCGGCGTGGCGCTCGTGCTGCTGGTGCTGTTCGTGCTGCGCCAGCAGCGGGCTCCCGAGCCGCTCTACGACCTGCACGTCGCGGCCCGTCCGACGTTCTGGGTCGCGGCGGTCGGCGGCATCATCGTGTTCGGGTCGCTGATGGGCGCCATGTTCGTGGGCCAGCAGTACCTGCAGAACGTGCTGGGTTACTCCGCGCTCGAGGCGGGTGCGTCGATCCTGGCCGCGGCGGTCTGCATGGTCGTCGTGGCACCCCGCTCGGCCAAGCTCGTCGAGACCAAGGGCGCCCGGTTCACGCTGCTGCTCGGCTACGTCTTCTGCCTGGCGGGGTTCATCGCCATGCTCGTGCTGTGGACCGAGACCGCCAAGGTCTGGCACGTGATGGTCGCCTACGCGCTGGTCGGCATCGGCGTCGGGTTCGCCGGCACCCCGGCGTCGCGGTCGCTGACCAGCTCGGTGCCGGTGTCGCGGGCCGGCATGGCGTCGGGCACCGCAGACCTGCAGCGTGACCTGGGCGGCGCCATCATGCAGTCGATCCTCGGGGCGTTGTTGACCGCCGGCTACGCGTCGGCGTTCGCCGCGACGATCAGCGCGTCACCCGAGGCGTCGTCGGTGTCAGAGTCGACCGAGAACCAGCTGCTGCGCTCGTTCGCCAGCGCCGAGACGACCGCCGCGCAGTACCCGCAGTACGCCTCGCAGATCGCCGAGGCGGCGCGGGACGCCTTCGTGAAGGGCCAGCACTGGGCGTACCTGGCGGGCTCGATCGCGATCGTGCTGGGCGCCGCGGTGGTGTTCTTCTGCTTCCCCCGCCACGACGAGGAGCGGCGCCTGATCGCCGGCTACGCAGCAGACGCCGAGGCCGGATCCGCCTGACCCCGGCTTCTCTGACCCCGGCTCCTCGACCCCCGCCTCCGCCGACCTCCGCCCCCCGCCTCCGCCGACCTCCGACCCCCGAAATCCGCCTCGTTCTCGGAGCGATCACACCGAAACGAGATCGGAAGTCGATCAGCGCGAGGGGCCGTCGTCGGCGTCGGGCCGGTCGTCGGGCCGGTCGTCGGCCTCGTCGTCGCTGGAACGGACGAGCATCGCCAGGTGTGCTTCGATGCGCGCCAGGCGTTCGTGCAGCTCGCGCAGGTGGGTGCCGTCGAGCGGCACGTCGTCACGCTCGGGCGGCAGTTCGGCCGCATCGTCGGCGGGCGACTCGTCAGCGGCTGCGTCGCCGGATGGCTGCTGCCGACGCCGGCCCTGGTCGACGAAGCTGGAGCTGACCTGCGCGGTGACCACGGCGAGGGTCAGGATGCCGATCGCCATGATGAAGCTCGCCACGACCCTGCCGGCGACGGTGACCGGGTAGTTGTCGCCGTAGCCGACCGTCGCGACGGTCACGATGGCCCACCAGATCGAGACCCACGGCGTCGTGATGTTCGCGCCCGGCGCGTTGTACTCGTAGTAGTAGACGATGATCGCCCCGTTGATCAGCAGGATGCCCGCCGCGATCAGGAAGCGGGTGATGTTGCCCCGCCGGAACAGCGACGTGATGAGACGCAGGCTGAAGATCACGCGGATCGGCGGGAAGACGACGGCGAGCAGGGCGATCGGGTGGGTGCGCACGTACTCGAGGTGGCGGGGCGCGAGTCGAGCCCGGATCGCCAGGTCGACGCCGTAGATGAACGAGACGGTGAGGCGGATGATGACCCCGCCGATGGTCAGCTCCTCGCCCATGCCGAGCTGCCGGACCGGGATGACGACGATCCACAGGGTGAGCAGCGCGACCAGGTCGAGGGCGGACTGGGTCCGCGCCACGTAGTGGCGAAGGCTCGGCGAGGTGTTCTCGGCCTTCGGGCGCTTCGCGCTGGTGACGTCGCTCTGGCTCACCGCCACATCGTTGTGGGTGTCGGTGCGCCGACGGTGGATCTCGGCGTGAGTCACCCGCCTGCCGATCTCAGGGCTGCCGACGACACCAGGTGTCACTTCCACACCTCGGTTCGTGCTGCGCGAGGCTCGTCGGATGTCGAAGCGCAAGAAGTCGCCGAACAAGGGCCGCACCGGTGGCGGTCGAGTGACCCCGAAGGGCACCCGACCAGGCGACCGTCCCGGCGAGCCGACGGGCTGGGCGGCGCTCGGCGAAGCGATGGCCGGCGGGGCCGGCGGGGCTGGCGGCGCTGGCGGGGCCGGCGATCAGCAGTTCGCCGGCACGGGCTTCGATCTCGGGCTCGGCATGCCGGACGGCTTCGACCTGGGGTTCGACGGTCCCGACGAGCGGGCGGCGGGCGACCCGTTCGGGCCGATGGTCGAGAGCTTCCGCGAGCTCGACCTGGGCGATCCGCTGCAGGTGGAGCTGTGGGCCTCGGACTTGGTCGGAGGCTTCCAGGCCGAACTGCGCGACGACACGCCGTGGGACACCCGCGACGACGACCTGCCCTCCGAGGCGGAGTTCTTCTACGACTTCGTCGGCGGGTTGTCGCGTCGGATCGTCGGCGACGAGCCGGAATGGGCGCAGCTGCTCGCCGCGATCGCCCCGTTCCTGGACGCCGCCGCGCAGTCGAAGGCTGAGCTGGACCTCGAGGCGGTGGACCCGTCGGTGGTCGCCTTTGCTGCGCCCGTGGGTCAGGCCGTGGTCGAGGAGGCATTCCTCTTGGATCACGAGACCGACGACGGGCACCACGTCGGGCTGGTCGCTCGGCACCCGGGTGCCGCCGAGCCGCATCTGGTGATGGCGTTCATCGACTCGAACCTCGGTGGCATGGCGAGCGACATCCTGGTGTCGGCCGACGTCGACGGGGTGCAGGCCGAGGCGGCATCCCAGGGTCTGGTGGCGTCGCCGCTCGAGCCGGCCGAGGCGCACGCCCGGTTGCAGCAGGCGCTGCAGCGGACCGACATGACGATGCTGGCGCCGGTCGAGGAGGACTTCCCGCTGCTGCGGCCGCTGCTCGAGTCGGTCATGCGGTCGTTGCCGGAGCCCTCTCGGCTGTCGGCGGTGGAGCCGCCGACCGACGAGGAGCTGGACGCGGTCGTCGAGTCGATCGTCGAGGGTTCGGCCGAGGTGTTCGATGACGAGCTCACGCCCGAGCGACTGCGTGACACGGCTCGTCTGGTGACGCGGTTCATGAGTCGTGAGATGGGGCGTTCGCCGGTGGCGTGGTCGCCGGCTCGGCTCGAGATCTTGTTGTGCGACTTCGTGCCGCGGAAGGTGCCGGTGCCGCCCGAGGCGTTGGCGTCGCTGCCGGCGGAGCTCGCCGCGCTGGTGCCCGCCGCACAGCGATTGGCGGGTTGGGAGGACCGTCACGTCGAGTTCACCCTCGAGATGATCGAGCGGGTCACGCCGGAGTTCATGGAGCTCGTCGCGTCGGACGAGGTGCGCGAGCCGGCCAAGCGCCTGGCGATGCGGGCGATCGACGAGGACGTGGACCTGGAGGATCCCGACGCGGTCGCGGCACTGGTGGAGCGGATGCGGAATGAGGGCGGCGGCGCCGGCTGAATTCGTCGGCGCGCTTCCGCAGAAGCGTGGCGACCGGCGTCCCGCGGCGCCAGCACGACCTCTGGGTGTGTCCCAGAACCGAGTTGCAACGAATTCCGTGAAGCCCCTGCTTGGTTGTCACAGCAGCGAAGCAGGCTGGCGAGCATGGTGAACGTACTGATCTCGACGACGCAGTCCCAGGGTGACCGCCCCGAGGACTTCTGCTGGGTGCCCGAGGGCGAGTTGGTCGCCCGCTACGGCATGGTGTGCGACAGCGAACGGCCAGGCATGCCCGGTTGCGGTTGCGGCCGGGCGTTCGGGGGCTTCACGAGCCACCGGTCCACGACCTCGGCGATGGTGGTCGCATCCGACCTGACCGAGGCGCAGTGGCGGGCGCGGCTGCATCAGACATTGCTCGACACCGGCTGGGCCGAGGCGATGCCGGCCGACGAGCTGGCCGGATTCATCGACGAGTTGGTGTCGTTCGACCTCGGAGCGGCAGCCAAGCTCCGGCCGGGGTCGATCGTCGGGCGGCTCGCCGTGCTCGGATCCGACGACTCGCTGTCCGACCGACTCCTCCTGCGCGGCGTCGGCCCCCCGATCCCGGCCACCTGAGCTGCGTCGCCAGCATGCAGTGTGCATGCAATAGCGTGGAGCGCATGGCGAATCTCCAGATCCGGAACGTGCCTGACGACGTGCACCGACAACTCAAGGCACGCGCGGCGCTCGAAGGTCGATCGTTGTCGGAGTTCGCGCTGGCCGAGCTGCGCCGCTCGCTCGATCGGCCGTCACGCGCCGAGGTGCTCGACCGGATCAGCGGCCGACCGTCACCCGCCGAACCGGTTGACGCCGCGGCGCTGATCCGAGACGACCGCGACGCACGGTGATCGTGCTCGACACCTCCGCGGCGGTCGAGCTGCTGCTCAACACCGAGCGTGGCGCACTCGTGGCCGAGCGCGTGCGCCCGAGCGAGGTGACCCTGCACGCTCCGCACCTGCTGAGCGTTGAGGTCGTCCAGGCGCTGCGCCGGCTGACCGGCTCGGGCACGGTCTCTTCTCGGCGGGGGCGAGCGGCTCTCGACGACCTGAGCGACCTCGGCGTCGAGTACTACGACCACGACGTGCTGGTCCCACGCATCTGGCAGCTGCGTTCGAACCTGACGGCGTACGACGCCGCGTACGTCGCACTCGCAGAGGTGCTCGGCGCTCCGCTCGTCACCTTCGACGCAAACCTGGCGAACGCCCCCGGCAACCGGGCGACGGTCGAGCTGTTGAGCTGAGCCGTCGTGCGGCAGACCGGTCAGCTTGGCCGGGAGTCGCCGGCCACAAGGCGAAGAACTGTAGGGCGTCCTCCAACAGTCGAATTCAGCCGAGCAGTCAATTGTGAGGGGCAAAGGCTCGGGTCCGTCGATCGTGACCGACGGACCCGAACGCCATCACCGCTCGACGCGAACGTGCCGCTCGATGAACCAATCCAGCCATGCCTTGTTCCACGCGCTGCCGATCGCCAGCTCGGCGTACGGGCGCGGCGCGGACTTCTTGGACAGCAGCAGCTCGGTCTTCGCCGTCGAGCGTCCGATCAGGTCGGCGATCTCGGCGACGCCGACGAGCTCGACCCGGACGGGCTGATCCAGCCCGCGCAGGAACTCTTCCTGGGTGCACGCCTCGACACGGATCACCGTGGCCGTAGTCGCGGGCGGCACGCTGTCGAGCAGCACACGCTCGAGCTGGGCGACGCCGCCGGACACCGCGTGCGCCATGCGTTCGCCGCCGACGTTGAACTGGATCGAGGACGTCGTGGTGAAGCCGGCGTACTCGGTGAACGACTGTGCCGCCGTGGGCATCTCGAACACCCTGTCGATGAGCCGATCGAAGTCGCCCCGCTTCAGGGGCGGGTCGATCGAGAACTCGACCAGGACGTTGTACTCACGCATGTTGACCTCCGTGGGTTCAGGGGCAGCTGGCGCCGGATGGACAGCTCGCCTAGGTCCCCGCTGGTCGGATCGGTCATTTGCGTTCGCCTTCCTCTGGCTGGTTGCTCGTGGTCGATGCCGTGGTTGTACGGCACCGACGCCACCGTAGCGACAGGCTCCGACAGCAAGATCCCTTGTCGAGGTCCTCCATGGGACCGCTCCTCGCTCGGCGATGGACCCAGCACCACTCCCATCGTCACCGCCAGACGGCGGCAGGTGCCAGAGGATGTGGACCTCACTCGATCTCGACCTCGGCGACGACGAACGCATGGTCGCTGCCTGCAGCGAGCGCATCTTCGTATCCGTGGGCGATCGACTTGACCCTGACAGATGGTGAGATCATGACGACGTCGAATCGGTCGGGCACCGGGTAGTTGCCGCCGCGCACGTAGGTGGTCGCAAGCGGCCCGCGAGGGCGTCGGCGTCGGATCTCATTAAGCTCGTCGGGATGCTCCTCGAGCCATGAGCGGAACGCGTCGCGTAGTCCATGCCGAGACGGCTGCTCGAGGAAGAACTCCATGATCGGGCGCTGCGGCTCGTCGGCGTAGACCGGCGGTTCGAACGGTGAGCAGGTCGTGTCGATCCACGCGTTCGCGTCCACTCCGAGCACCAGCGGGTCACGTCCGGCGACCCACCGCTCGAGCGCGACATAGGTACGAAGCTTGCGGGCGACCCGCCAGTCGCGCTCGAGGCCGCGTCCAGCCGCGTTCGGTGGATGCGCTGACGCGACGGCGAGGTCGAGTCCGTCGACTCGGACCATCGCAGCGACGAGCGACTCCGGCGGCGGCACCGCATCCGGGGGTCCATCCACGCTGTTCCAGTGGTCGACCGTCGGCGCGGTCGAGTCGATCACGTCGAGACCGCGTCGAATCAGCAGCGCCGCACCGTATGCGCGCGGGCCGGTCCAGTCGCTGCGCGCAAGGCCTTCGATCACGGTCGACCCCGGGAAGTGCTCACGCATCGCCTCAGCGGTCGATCGGCTCACCTCCTGCAACGCGACGACGTCGGGCTGCAGGCGCTCGAGAAGTGTCAGCTTGTCGGCGGTGCGACCGGGGTTGAAGACGTTCCAGTTCCAGGTGACGAATCGGATCTCGGCCATCGGTGCATCGGTCGCTGATCAGGCCGCGCCCTTGCGGAACTGAGTAAACCGTTCTTCGAGCAGCTCTCGGTCCGGTTGCGCGACTCGGGACGATGGAACCCGGATCAGCTCCCCGTGGAGCTGCTTGATCGAGTGCTGCAAGGTCGGGCCGTCGACCTCCGACAACAGGTCCTCTCGCACATGGATGCGGTAGTCCGGCGACACGCCGACGAGCAGATTGTCGAACGTGGCGTGGTGCAGCTTGCACATGGCGATGCCGTTGGTGACCGTCGGCTCCCCGCCCGCTGCGTCCTCACGGATGTGCGCTGCGTCGATGAGCTCACGATGTCCGAGGTGGCACAGCGCGCAGCGGCTGTCGTAGGCAAGCAACACCTGGTCGCGGAACACCCGCTGGTGGAGCCGGTGCTGACGGACCGATTCGAGATACTCCCGAGCGATCTCGGGCTGGCCCTGCACCGCATAGCGCCAGGCGGCCTCTTCTTCGGCGCTGGTGCTGACCACGAACTGCTGGCGCTCGGGTTCCTCGGCCTCGATGAACGCCGGGAACACCGGCTGGTAGAGACCCCTCGCGATACCGACCAGATAGATGAGCGGCAGCCGCCGGCGCATCGCCTCGCGCACGGCCCGGTTGTCCGAAGCGTTCGGGTTGCCGCCCATCCACTTGTAACGGAGCAGCCCTTCGGGACCGGGCGCGTCGTCGTACGGGCCGTTGGTCGGGCTTGTTGCGAAACACCGTGCGGATCGTCAGCGCGGCGTTCAAGACCGCGGGCTTCCAGATACCGCGCTGGAGGTTCAACAGCGGGATGCGAGTGCCCTCGAAGTGGAACTCTTGCAGGCGCTTCCAGCCGATGCCCTGGGGCGTCGCCAGGAGCTCGGCGCGCAGCCACGCCATCGCCGAGCTTCTCAGCCGGCTGTCGAAGTCTTCCCCTTCCAACACCGCTGCGCACTCTAGGAGCTCCCCGTCGGCTCATTGGCGAAGCACCCTGCCGATACAGTTCGCCGCCGTGGGAAGGGCTGGACAGGCCGATGGCTGATCCCGAGCCGGAGGACGCGCTCGTCGGCGCTGTGATCGCCGAGCGGTTGCTGCAGGTGATCGATGAGGGCCCGCGCGTCGCGACCTACAAGCTCGCCCTGCTCATGGCGCTGATCGACGCCTGCGCGACGAACTCCGACCATCAGGGCCGGGCACCATCGGCGCTCCACACTCGTGAGATCGCGAGACATGTGCTGCGCCTCTACTACCCGCACGCACGCGCCTATCTCGGGGTCGGGTCAGCGAGGGCCGTCCCGCTTCGCCAGATCACCGCATCGAGTTCGGCGGTGCTGAACGCCGTGCTGCGGCTCCATCTCGTCGCCGAGGCTGCGGGCACGAAGACGCTGAGGTCGGCGATGCTCCGCCATCCGGAGGAGTACGAGCAGTGTCTTAACGAGGTCGAGCGCACCTTCGCTCGCTACCCGATCCTGCGGCTGCAGGTCGTCGGCACGGAGTACCGCCCCTTTCTCTACGACGTCGACTGGGGCGAGTCGGTGACGTTGCGGTCGTTGCACTCCGACGGTGGCGGAACGGTGAGGTTCCGTCCTGGAGCGAGCGACCAGCTCCTTCGTCTCGCTCCACTGCTCCGCCCGCTGATCGAGCTGCACTGGTTACGGATGGTCGCCGCGCTCAACGGGCTCGACCTGGAGAGTGAGCGGCTCCGAGCGCACCTGTTCGGCACCGATCGCGTTCGCTTCCCTGTTGCATTGCGTTCAGGGCTCCGAGAGCTTCAGAACGATCGCTGCTTCTACTGCGACGAGCGCTTCGCCCAGCGGGTCGAGGTCGACCACTTCATCCCCTGGAGCCGCTGGCCGAACGATGCGATCGAGAACCTGGTGCTCGCCGACGCGTGCAACGGCCACAAGTCCGATCACCTGGCCGCATCAGAGCACGTGCAGCGGTGGACTGGGCATCAGGCTGCGCAGGGCGGCGCACTTGGCGACATCGCCGCAGCGGGAAAGTGGGCAACAGAGCCTGACCGAACGCTAGCGATCGCTCGATCAAGCTACTTCCACCTCCCGGCCAGCACTCCGCTCTGGCTGTTGGCCGGGCACTTCACTGAAGACGACCCGAGGACGGTCGCCGCGCTGATGCATTCGAGCCGATAGCCCGAGGCCTGACACTCGGGACAAGTCGCACGCTCCCGGCGAGGCGACTCGCTCAGCACCCGACGTCGCTAGCTGGAGCGCTCGACAAATTCTCAACTCTCTCTCACCAGCCTCCGACACTCCTTCCACACGCAACCTTGCCCGTACCGAGGAGATCGACTTGCGGGTCCTGGCCTGGAACACCCATTGGAACAGTTCGGTCACGACGCTCGAGGACCAGTGCGACGCGGCGGTGGATCTCGGTGCAGAGATCGCCTTCTTCAGCGAGTGGAGCCCGTCGCCGAGCCGCCAATCGAACGGGGTGGGGCGGCGGAGCAACGGATACCTCAGAGGACCCGCCCTCGCGACCCGCGGCCTTCCTCACTTGGCTCAGGAGCACGTCAGCGACCGCTCCGGCGACGGCAAAGGATGGTCCCAGCTCGCGGGTGGATGTCCAGCGAAGTTAGGCCTCTCAGATCACGCTCCTGTCATCGTCGACCTCCTGGCTGCGTGAGCGGATGAGGGTCGGTCGACAGCGACGCGCGCAAGAGTCATGTGTGAGGTCGCACGTGCTGGCGCCGGCAAGCCATCGCTGTCAGTCCGACGGGGCATACTCGATGCAGGAGATGGGAGGAGCCGGCGCTCGATCGCGAGCGGCGAGTGCCGGCTGCTGGAGGAGAGGCCGGCCAACATGGGGCAGACAGCGAGCAAGAAATCGCGCACCTCGAAAGACCGACGTGACGAAGATCGGCGCGAGCGGAAGCCAAGTCAGGGTCAATCTGAAGGAGCGACCAGCAGCCACCAGTCCCAGGGTCGCCGCGAGGTTGACGATCGGGACAACAAGCCCGCCATGAAGCCTGAGGCGAGGCGGAAACAGGCGAAGGAAGGGAAGGAGGGGCAGAAGCCAAAGAAGGAGAAGAAGCCAAAGAAGGAGAAGAAGCCAAAGGAGGACAAGAAGGGCAAGAAGAAGAAGAAGACGACGACGAAGAAGAAGAAGAAGACTAAGGCGACCAAGCATAAGCCGACGACGTCCACGGCGCTCGAGGAAGTCACCTCACCGGAGGACCTGGCCGACCAGAACGTCGCACGATCATCGCCCTGTACTGATCCTCGAATGGAGACTTCCGAGGAATCGGTCGACGAAACAGTCGACGAAATCTGCTCATTTCAGGTCGGGCTGGACACCGGTCGTGAGGTCACCTCAAGCGAGGATCAGCTGTCGCCCCGCTCGGTGGAGACTCACCTGCGAGACCTACTGACCGGGCGCTCGCTGGTGTGCGAGATCGACGTCGATCGGTGGGGACCGAGAGCCGAGGCGGCCATCCGAGCGACGATCGGCTTGTCGTCACCGGCCTGGGTCGCCCGAACTTCCCCGGCCACTCTGGTGACTTATCTGGCGTGGCAAGGGCGTCACAACTACGCGGAGCGCACGTTCTGGCCGAATGTCTCTATCGAACGCCTGCGCGACGGAAAGAACACCGGTGACGCATTTCAGCGCGCGATCCGCACGCTCAGCCTCGAATGGTTGGATGACCTGGAAGAACGCGAGGGCATCGCAGCGGGTGGCAAGTTCCTGCGCCGCGTGCACCTCCACGGTGGCCTTCCCGCTGAATCGATTCCACGCCTCCTGGACATCCTCGCGGCAACGCTTCGAACCACCGCCGCAACGGCCGAAGAGATCGTCGACACGTGGTTGTCGACCGACCTGGACGGCTATGGCCTGGCGAAGCCGGTCCAGCGACTACTTCTGTACACAGGGGACCTCGGGCTGGAGATCGTCCGTGGATTAGCCGAGCTCGTCAGAAGTCACGGCCGTCGCAACATCGACGGTGACCAGGGGTTGTCGCCATACATCGTCGAGGCGTTCACGAAGTGGGTCGAGGACTACCAGGCACGGCCGGACCCCGGGTGGAACTTCGTTCCAGGACCGAAGGTCTTGATCGACAGATTCGGCGCCAGCGGTCCGTACGTTCGGGTCCCACGAGGCGATGTCGACTGGTACTGCGGCACCCAGTTCCTAGGAACCTCGTCGCGCTATGAGGAACAGAGCTTCCCGCTGGAACCAGGTGCTACCTGGGAAATCCGAGCATCCAATAGGCGTCCGATCCGGCTCGCTTCGCATGACTCCAGTGAAGTTTGGATCTTCGACGAGCGAGCCCGCCTCCACCGATCCGGGCCGTTGCTCGGCATGACCGCCTTCGTTCTGAGTCCCGCGGGCTACAGACCTCGGGGCGCCGCCGACTGCAGCCGACTCGACGGCTTGTGGTCTGGCTACACGCTGACCACAGTGGACCTTCGGGGTCTCTCAGAGCTCCAGATCGATAGCGGCTCCAGATCGTCGTTGACACCGATCGCGGTCGACTCCACCTGGTCCTTCGAGCTGAGCGGCGACGTGATCGGCGGGGTGAGCACCGTCAGCGGGCAGCAGGTCATGGGCGCCGATGTCCGCCTTCGCCCGTCGCCCGGCTACTTCCCGCCGTACGAGGACTGCGACGTCACCGTCAGCTCCGGCGGCAGTCGCACGACGGCTCCGCTGAGCTCGTTGCAGGTCGACTGGGGACTGTTCGCTCTTACCGATTTGCTCGGCGCAAGCACGGGCCCTTGCACGGTCGTCGTCCGGAACCGCGCCGGCGATTCCAGAGCGACGTCCTTCGTCCGACTTCCTGGCACCGAGCTGAAGCTCCCGCTGCTCGCTGCGCCGGATGAAACCATCACAGTTCACCCACAGAGCAGCGAAGGTATCCGGCTCCCCGAATCGATCCGCCTGTCACCAGAGGAGCCGGTGACACGATTCGAAGCGGATCTACCAAACGGTACGCTGGTGAACCTCGAGGCTCGAGTGCCTCGCTGCCGGTGGGATGTGCGCACTCCCGCTGCCGTTGTGCCTGACTTCAACGGGAGTCGCTTCGTGGTCAGGCCGGACGAGATGCGAAACAGCGTCGTCGAACTGCTCCTCGACGACACCCGTACCCTTCGCCTCTGGCTCGAAGACGGCACCGGCGGGCTCCTCCAGCGCTTGCGATTCCATCGCCGGCAGGGATCCCCAGTCGTCACCGCGAACCTGGATGCCTGTATTGACACAGCAACAGCGAGCAGCTTCCCGATGCTCGACCTCGTCCTCCACTCCACGGACGGACGCAGCGTGCTGCTCGGCCACGTGCAGACCGGTCCGTCCTGGAGCGATCCCAGACTTGACGTTCACAACCCCTCGAAGGACGCAGCGATCTCGGCAACGTGGAGCGAACCGCGCCCATGGCCCAATCGCGTGCTCCGTACATGGGATGAGGCAAGCCGGCGGCTCGTGCAAGAGACCGCAGTCGAGGACGAGGCCACCAGTGTCGAACTCCTCATTCGCGACGCCGATGGCGCGTACCGGATCGAGCTCGGAACTGCGGACACAGGGTGGGGGGACGCTCCTTCGTTTCCTCAGAACGGGCCAGCCTGTTCCACGGTCTTCTTAGGCAGCAGAGTCAACCAACTTGTCGACGCGATCAGGGCTCTCGATCGCCAGATGGCATTCCGGTGTTCCGACGTTCCCACGAAGGGCTCGCTCCTGGCGGACCTCTGGACTCGTGGACTCGACGGTCGCCCGTTGAGCCCAGACCAAGCTCAGCTTGTCGCATCCGTCGCGCTCGATGACGACATCGTGATCGCTGACTTCCTCCGTGCGATCCAATCGACGACTGCCAGCGCTGGGCTCGAGGCGTCCCAGCGGATTTGGTTCGCTCAGCATTCCTTCGACGCGACCGTCGTCGCTCAGAGCGACTCGGGGCTTGACAGATCGCTCGCAGAGCTCTGGGTGGCCGACCCGCTCCTCGGCGCAGCGCTCGACGCCAACCTGGGGTCTCCTCGATGGGTGGTCGCTACGGGTTGGGGGTGGGATCCGGGCCAGGCGGTCGTCGACGGGCTCAATCGGCTTGCCGACCGGCTGCTGCGAGTCCAGGAGATCACCGATTGGCAGATCAAGATGCGAGGCGCCACCCTCAGCGCCCCTCGACTCAGCTCTCACCACTGGCATACGGTGACTCGTTCGCCGCCGGCTCATCTCAGTCCGACACTTCAGTCATGGGTGTCGAGTTGGCCGGAGGCAGACCACATGTTCAGAGGCCCGGTGTGGTCAGGCTTCATGAACCGACTGCGCTCGCTGTCGATCGATAGTCCTCACTGGAGAGTGGACGCGCTGATCCGACCGTTCGTCGGAGCGACCTGCATCGTGATGGATCCGACTTCGAAGCCAGAGCAGAGTGCCGAAGCGTCTCAGGCACTCGCTCTTGCGCTGGACGAGTGCTCCGAGATTGCGCTCTCTTGCGCAGTCATGGGAATTGCCGGGATGCGAGTGCTGACGCATGCCCCCGGCTGGGGAAAGGGGACCCGATGAGTTGGACCTCCGATGCAACGGACGCACCAAACGAGTCCACCGGTGCCCTCGTGAGCCCGTCAGGTCTCGATCCGATTCAAGCGACAGAGCGGATCGCCACGGACTACGTGCGCTATCTCCGGAATGCGTTCTCGCCTGCGGACCCGCGCCTGCGAGCCGAGTTCGAAGACCAACTGGGTGATGGTCAGCTGCTGACGAAGGGTCCGATCCTTCAAGCGCAGGCGCCCTACACGAAGGGAGCTCCGCTGCGCGAGTTGATCGCGGACGGGATCGTTCCTCCTGGAG
>JAEWED010000221.1 GCA_023389745.1 Actinomycetes bacterium | reverse complement strand
AGGCGGAGCACTCCGCGTGGTCGGCACGGGTCGAGGCGCTGTCCCTCGCGCTCGACGAGGCGCGCCAGCGCGCCGGGGCGGAGCGACTGGCCGGGCTCGACGGGGTGCTCGGCACGCTGCTGGACCTGGTCGAGGTCGACCCGGGGTGGGAGGAGTCCTTCGAGGCCGCCGCCGGAGAGGCGCTGGGCGCGGTCGTGGTGGCCGACGTCGACGCGGCCGGTCGAGCCCTGCGGGCACTCGCCGAGGGCGACCACCGCGGTGCGGTCCTGGCGCTGAGCGGTGTGGCGAGCAGCGCCACCGGCACCCCTCCGCCGACCGGTGAGCCCGTGCGCCGCCACGTGCGGGCGCTGCGCTCGGCGTCGTCGTCGCCCGGCGCTGCCGACGGCGTCGACCGGGTGCTCGACGCGCTCCTGTCGAGCGCGGTCGCCGTCGACGGCGACTGGGACAGCGCCCTTCGGGTCGCCGCCGAACACCCCGCTGCTGTGGTCGTGACCCGCTCGGGCGACCGCTTCGGCGTCTCGGGTTGGCGCATCGGCGCCGCACGCTCGGGTGCGACCGGCGCGGCCCTCGACGAGGCCACCGCCCGCACCGAGAGCTCCCTCGAGGTCCGCGACGCCGCTCGTCGAGCGGTCGAGGACGCCCGCACCCAGCTCGCCGAGGCACGGCGTGGCGAGCAGGAGTCGGGTCGGGCCCGCGACGTCAACGAGTCGCGTCGACGCAGCCTGGCCGAGTCCGTGCGCCGCCTCGACGCCGATGCCGAAGAGGCCCGGTCCGAGCTCGAGGCGCTGGGCGCCCACCTCAACGAGCTGGTCGAACGACTGAGCCGCGAAGAGGTCCGCGTGGCGGAGCTCGCCGAGCAGCTCCCGGCGCTCGAGGCCGCCGAGGCGGAGCTCGGTGCCAGGGCCCGTGCGATGTCCGAGGCGCGCGAGACACTCGAGGCCCGCAGCGCCCAGGTCGCCGCCGTGCGCACCGACCTCGAGGTCCGCTCCGCGGGCGTCGAGGAGCGCCGCCGGTACCTCGCCGAGCGCCTCGCCCAGGTCGACGAGCGACTGTCGCGCAACATCGCGGAACGAGACGCGGCCGCCCGTCGTCGGGTCGAGCTCGTCGCTCGTGCCGAGGCGACCGATCGCCTGACGCAGTTCGTCGCCGCGCGGCTCACCGTCATCGAGACCAACCTGTCCGGACTTCGTGCCGAACGACAGCGCCAGTCCGACGAGGCCCGCGGCGTCACGGGTCGTCTCGACGCCCTGCGGCGCGAACGCCAACAGGCCGAGTCCCAGCTCGAGGAGCTGCGAGCCCGCGTGCAGAAGGCCGAGATCGCCGATGCCGAGACCCGCCTGCGTCTCGAAGCGGCCACGGAGTCGCTGCGCAACGAGCTCGACGCCGAGCCGGCGACCGCACTCGCCGCGGAGTGCCCACCGCTGCCCGAGGGCGTCGCCCCCGGCGCGCGGGTCCGGGAGCTGGAACGCGAGCTGCGCATCATGGGGCCGATCAACCCGCTCGCCCTGCAGGAGTTCGAGGAGCTCCAGGAGCGCCACACGTTCCTCGAGGGCCAGCTCGACGACATCCGCCAGACGCGCCGGGACCTCTCCAAGGTGATCCGGGCCGTCGACGAGGAGATCGTCAAGGTCTTCTCGTCGGCCTTCGCGGACGTCAGCCAGAACTTCACGATCCTGTTCGAGACCCTGTTCCCGGGCGGCAAGGGCGGCCTGAAGCTCACCGACCCGAACAACCTGCTCGAGACCGGCATCGAGATCGAGGCGAAGCCGTCGGGCAAGAACGTCCGGAAGCTGTCGCTGCTGTCGGGTGGAGAGCGCTCCCTGACGGCGCTGGCGTACCTGTTCGCCGTGTTCCGGTCGCGTCCTTCGCCGTTCTACGTGATGGACGAGGTCGAGGCCGCGCTCGACGACGTCAACCTGCACCGCTTCCTCGACCTGATCGCCGAGTTCCGCCAGACGGCCCAGCTGATCATCGTCAGCCACCAGAAGCGCACGATGGAGTCCGCCGACATCCTCTACGGCGTCACGATGGAGCCCGGTGGTTCGTCCAAGGTCGTCTCGGAGCGGGCGACCGCCGTGCTCGACGCCTGATCAGCCCCCCGCCGAACGGGCAGCCGCACTGATCAGGGCAGCCCCGCTGGTCAGGGCAGGCCCGCTGGTCAGGGCAGGCCCGCTGATCAGGGCAGGCGGCTGAACCAGCGCAGGGAGCAGCCCGCCGCTGCGATCAGCGCGACCAGGCCCGCCGCGATGAAGCGGTACGAGACGTCCTGGGGCTCTTCCTCGTAGCCGATGGTGGAGCCCAGCTTGTCGTAGACCTGACGCAGGTCCTGGGAGGTCTCGGCGGTGAACGCCTGGCCGCCGGTGCCCTCGGCGAGCAGCTGCAGCTCCTCGACGTTGACCGGGACGCCGGTCAGCTGGCCCACGCCGTCGCCGTCCTCGTCGACCATGATCGTGCCGTCGGGGGTGCCGTAGGCGATCGTCGTGACCGCCACGCCGGCGTCGACCGCGAGCGGGATGGACTCCTCGGTCGGCAGCCCGACGGTGGTCTCGCCGTCGGAGATCAAGACGATCGCTGCGTCGGGGTTCTCGCCGTCGACACCTTGTGCCTGGTCCTCGATCACGTCGAGCGAGAGCTTCACCGCGTCGCCGATGGCGGTCGCCTTGTCGAGCTCGAGCCCGGCGATCGCCAGCTTGACGTCCTCGTGGTCCTGGGTGGGCGGCACGAGCAGCTGTGCGGTGCCCGCGAAGCCGACCAGGCCGACGTTCAACCGGTCGGGCAGCTCGTCGACGAACTCGGTCGCGGCGGCCTGTGCCGCGGCGAGGCGGTTGGGCTCGACGTCCTCGGCGGCCATCGACAGCGACGTGTCGATCGCCAACATGATCGTGGTGCGCTCCTGGGGGACCTTCACGGTCATGATCGGCTGGGCGAACGCGACCACGAGCAGTGCGGTGGCCACGACGAAGCAGGCGGCAGCGAGATGACGCCGCCAACCGGGACGCTTCGGCGCGACCTTGTCGAGCAGCTCCAGGTTCGAGAACCGCACGGTGTAGCGAGGCCGAGTGAACTGGAGCCCGACGTAGAGCGCGATCAGCGCGCCGACGACGACCAGGAGCCACAACCGGCTCGGCTCGAGGAAC
The DNA here is from genome assembly GCA_023389745.1 of Actinomycetes bacterium. GTDB lineage: Bacteria > Actinomycetota > Acidimicrobiia > Acidimicrobiales > Microtrichaceae > JAFAFN01. The sequence continues at coordinate 7,042 of JAEWED010000221.1, read as the reverse complement.
CACTCACTCATCTCGACACTCGCTTGTCTCTGTTCGTGCTCGTGGCCGTCTGGCCCGTCGCTGGGCGGGCGCTCATCGTGTCCGCCGCCCTGCGGTCATCTCGGCGCGGTGCCGACGTCGGGTGACGTGCCGTGCCAGCTCCAGCAGCCAATCGCCGTCGGTGCGCAGCACGACGTGGTCGGAGCCCGCCGATCGGATCGCCCCGGCGATGGCCGCGTGCTGTCGGGCGGCGGCGTCCGCGTAGCGTGCCCGCAGTCGACGGTCGTCGGTGTTGACCTCTCGCGTCGCTCCGGTGGCCGGATCGACGAAGTGCAGCACGCCGACCGGCGGCAGCTCCAGGTCGCGGGGGTCGACGACCTGCACGCAGAGCACCGAGTGACGCAGCGCCACCGAACCGAGCGCCATGCGCCAGGTGTCGGGGTCGGTGAGGAAGTCGGAGATGACCACGACGAGGCCCCGTCGTGGTGCCATCGACCCGACCCGGCGCAGCCCCATCCCCAGATCCGCGGTGCCCACACCGTCCTGGCGGGGCGACGCGAGCACGCGGTCGAGGATGGCGAGCAGGTTCCGCCGACCCTGACGGGGCGGCACGGTCACCAGGTCGTTGCCACGCAGGAGCATCGCCCCGACGCGGTTGGCGCCCTTCGCGGTGAGCAGACCGACGCCCGCCGACGCGGCGAGCACCAGGTCGCGCTTCTCGCACGACGCCGTGCCGAAGTCGAGCCGCGGCGAGCGGTCGATCAGCATCCAGGTCTCGAGCTCGCGGTCCGCGATGGTCTCGCGGATGTAGGGCGTCTGCATCCGGGCGGTGACGTTCCAGTCGATGTGGCGCACGTCGTCGCCCGGCTCGTAGGCGCGGGTCTCGCCGGGCTCGGTGCCACGGCCGGGAACGATGCCCATGAAGTCGCCGTGCAGCATCCCGTCGAGACGTCGGCTGACGTCGAGGGTCAGCCGACGGATGACCTCTTCGGCCGGGCGTTCGCCGACGAGACCGAGGGTGTCGGACAGTCCGCCCACGCGCTCAGGCCCCCCAGGGCCGCGCGTCGGTCGGGGTCTGGTGGTAGGCGTCGGTGGGTGCGGCGTGCTGCGACGGGCTGACCCGAGGCGCGGGAACCGTCGACAGGATGCGGGTGAGCACCTGCTCCACGTCGATGTCCTGGGCGAGCGCTTCGTAGGAGAGCAGCAGTCGGTGCCGCAGGATCTCCGGCGCGACGTCGAAGACGTCCTGGGGCGTCAGGTAGTTCCGGCCGCGGAGCAGCGCGAGGGCGCGTCCGCCGCGCACCAGACCGATCGACGCACGGGGGCTGGCGCCGAGCTCGATGTAGGTCCGCAGCTCGGGGAGCCCGTAGTTCTCGGGCGTGCGGGTGCACAGGACCAGGTTCACCGCGTACTCGAGCACGCTGCGGTCGACGTAGACCTGCTCGACGGCCTTCTGGAGCCGCTGCACGGTGCCGAGCTCGACCACCTGCGAGGCCCGGGGCGGCGAGGTGCCCATGCGCTGGACGATCTCGACCTCCTCGGCGGGCGACGGGTAGTCGAGCACGACCTTCATCAGGAACCGGTCACGCTGGGCCTCGGGCAGCGGGTAGACGCCCTCGGACTCGATCGGGTTCTGGGTGGCCATGACCAGGAACGGCTGGTCGACCCGGTGGCTCTGCCCACCGATGGTCACCTGCTGCTCGGCCATGACCTCGAGCAGCGCGGACTGCACCTTCGCCGGGGCGCGGTTGATCTCGTCGGCCAGGACGAAGTTCGCGAAGACCGGGCCGAGCTCGACGTCGAACTTCTCGGTCGACGCCCGGTAGATGCGCGTGCCGATGACATCCGCGGGCAGCAGGTCGGGTGTGAACTGCACGCGTGAGAACGAGCCGCCCACGCTGCGGGCCAGGGTCTCGACCGCGAGCGTCTTGGCGAGGCCCGGGACGCTCTCGAGCAGGCAGTGGCCGCCGGCGAGCAGGCAGGCGAGCATGCGCTCGATCGCACGGTCCTGGCCGACGATCACCTTCTTGACCTCGAACAGCAGCTGCTCGAGCAGCGCGGCCTCGGACCCGACGGCGTCGCTGCCGGTTCGGTGGTCGACGACCGCAGGGACGGCGGGCGAACCCTGGGTGGTGGGGGACTGGTCCATCTCTCTCCTCAGCCTGCGGGCTGGACTGCGGTCGACGTCGGCGGAGCGCTGCGGCGAAACCGTGTGGGGGTGAACGGTACGGCGAGACGGGTGGTCACGCTCATCGTGGGTGGGGGCAAGCTGATCCGTCGTTCAGGGTGTGCGCCCGGCTCCTGGGTCAGGGCGTGCGTCCGGAGGCGCGTCGTCGAATGTGTGGCTGACAGCTTGCCCGACGCGTCGGCCGTTGCGGCGCTTCACCCGCCGGGGGTGGCGCCGAGCGCTTGTAGGCTCGACGCCGCTATGGAACCGCTCTACATCATCCTCGCCGTCGTTCTCGTCGCGATCGTCGTCGCCGGCTTCGTCACGATGCGTCGGCCCGGTCGAGGCGAGCTCGTCGAGCCGCCGCCGGAGTCGCTGGACGCTCCCGGCAACGTCGGCACGATCGAACGGGACCGCGACGACCTGCGCGAGCCAGAGATCGAGGTCGTCGAGCCCATCTCGGTCGTCATGCCGCCAGAGGTGGTCATCACCGGGCCGGAGCTGACGCCCGAGGAAGAGGCCGAGAACATCGCGCTCGCCGAGGAGGCGGAGCGCGCCGACGAGCTCGAGCGTGCCGACGAGCTCGAGCGTGCCGAGGAGGCCGTCAAGCCGACGTTCCGTGACCGGTTGTCACGGGCCCGTTCGACGTTCTCGGGCTACATGGGCTCGATCCTGTCCCGCTCCGCCATCGACGACGAGACCTGGGACGAGCTCGAAGAGGCGCTGATCCGAGCAGATGTCGGCATCGGCCCCGCCACCGAGCTGCTCGACGCCGTGCGTGCGACGGTCAAGGAACGAGGCATCACGACGTCGGTCGAGCTGATCGATGCCGTCAAGGACGAGATGAAGGCACGTCTCGCCGGTCCCGTCGACCTGGCGATGTCGGCCGAATCGCCGACGATCTGGTTGTTCGTCGGCGTCAACGGCGTCGGCAAGACCACCTCGATCGGCAAGGTCGGCAAGCGGCTCACCGACGAGGGGCACCGGGTCGTGATGGCAGCGGGCGACACCTTCCGTGCCGCCGCGGCGGAGCAGCTCGGCACGTGGGCGGACCGCTGCGGCGCCGACCTGATCCGCGGTGCCGAGGGCGGTGACCCGTCCTCGATCATCTTCGACGCGGTCGCATCCGCGTCGGCCAAGGGTGCCGACGTGGTCCTGGCCGACACCGCCGGCCGGCTGCACACCAAGACGAACCTCATGGAGGAGCTTGCCAAGGTGCGCCGCGTGGCCGACAAGGGCGCCGGCTCGGTCACCGAGGTGCTGCTGGTGCTCGACGCGACGACGGGTCAGAACGGACTGCAGCAGGCCCGCCAGTTCACCGAGGCGACCGACGTGACCGGTGTGGTCCTCACCAAGCTCGACGGCTCGGCCAAGGGCGGCATCGTGTTCGCGATCCGCTCCGAGCTCGGCATCCCCGTGAAGCTCGTCGGCCTCGGCGAGTCCGCCGGCGACCTGGTCGATTTCGACGCCGACCAGTTCGTCGACGCCCTCTTCGAGACGACGTGATCGAGCTGGCCTGATCGGTTCTCAGCCGCCCGACAGCTCACCGGCGCGCAGGTCGGCGAACTCGTCGAGGCGCAGCTCGATTCCGTCGGGCAGCCGATCGGCGAACTCGCGCAGGTGGTGCTGCAGGGGCTCGACGCCCTCGGGGCGCGTCGCCCAGAACTGGAAGTCCTCGTGGTACGCGGTCATCACGGGGTGGTCCAGGGTCCACGTGCCGACCAGGATCCACTCCTGCGGGGTGTCCAGGAACAGCGTCGTCGGGTACATCGCGACGACCTCGATGTCGCGCGCCTCGACCAACTCGCCCCAGAACGCCGGGTCGACCCGCTGGCCGGCGGCACGACGCTGCTCGAGGACCTCGAAGTCCGCGAGCCCGTACAGGTCGGTGATCGGCCCGTCGTGCAGGAGGCTGATGTAGCCGAGCTCACCGGTCGCGATGGAGTCGCCCGGGTAGTACGTGTCGAGGAAGACACCGGCCTGGTACCGCTGCCGGTAGGTGTCGGCGACACCTCGGGTCGCGTTCCAGGTCAGCTCCACCTTGGTGGCGGCGAGCAACAGCACGACGAGCACCACCATCGCGGGGCGCAGGACCCGATGCATCGTGCCGGTGCCATCCGCGGCAGCGGGCTCGGGCTCCCCGAGCGGGCTCTCGCTGCCGACCCGCAGCAGCACGAGCACACCGATGGCGATGAGGTACGCCTGGTACCGGTCGTACCAACCGATGCCGGCCACGCTCACGTGCAGGGCGACGGTGACGAGCAGGGCCACGGCGACGAACTGAGAGCGCGCCCATCGCCATCCGACGACGACAGCGACGAGCACGGAGGCGACGAGCCCGGCCAGCATCGGGTCGGTGGTGAGGCGGTTGAGGGCGTCGATCACCGCGACCGAGTTCGTGCTGTCGCCGTTGGTGACCGGTGATTTGGCGAGCACCGAGTTCGGCAGCCACCCCTGTCCCATCATGCGGTTCCACACCGCGAAGGCGATCAGCGGGACGCCGGACGCGGTCAACGCCGCGACCGCTCGGCGTGTGCGGGCGACCAACGGCAGGTCGTCGTCGTCGGTGCGCACCAGCAGGGCGGCGACGGCGATGCCGACCGCCAGGAAGACGGTCTCGAAGCGGACCAATGTGGCGGTGCCGAGCAGCACGTAGGCGACGACGGCGCGTCGGGCGGTCTGCGGACTCGAGGGCCAGAGCAGCACCAGCACCGAGACGCACAGGAGCATGTGGAGCACGTGCTCCATGCCGAGCATCGTGAGTGCCGGCAGCATCAGAGCGATCACGGCGATCACGGCGACCGCCGGACCGTCGAGCGGCCGGTCCCGTGCCGGGCGGAGGAACCGCTGGTCGGCGCCGAGCACGGCGATGAGCCCGATCGACGCGGCCGCGTTGAACACGAGCGGGGCCGCAGTCGCGGCGAACGGTGCGACGACGACCACGAGCGCGAGCAGCAGCGTCCACACCGGCGCGGACGAGGCCGACTGGAACTCGCCGGGGCTCACGCCCCAGGTGCCCGACTCGGCGAGGGTGGAGGCGAGCGACAGGTGGATCGCCGGATCGTCGATCAGGTACACCAGCCGACCGCCCGTCACCCGGAGCGACGCTGCCAGCAGTGCCGCGGTGACCGTCAGATAGGCGCCGACACCCCAGTACAGGAAACCGCGGCAGCCACGTGGCGTGGGTTCCGGCGTCGTGGGCGAGCGGTCGCCCGTCGAAGGGTCGACATCCTCGGTGCGGCCGCGCGAACGACCCGAGATCACGCTCACGACGGGCCTCTCTCCGATCCGACGCCAGAATCGTTGTGTAGCACATGACATTCGGGGTGCGGCGGACCCGGCCGCCGGGTCGACTTCCTGGCCGGAGATCGCAACCGCGCAGGTCGCGCCGGTAGCCTCGCGCCCGATGTTCGAGTCACTCAGCGATCGCTTCGACGGAATCTTCACGCGCCTCAAGGGCAAGGGTCGGCTCTCCGACGCCGACGTCGACGAGGTCCTCCGCGAGATCCGCCTGGCCCTCCTCGAAGCCGACGTCAACCTCACTGTCGTCAAGGCGCTGCTCGCCAGGATCCGTGAGCGGGCCGTCGGTGAGGAGCTGTCGAAGGCCCTCAACCCGGCGCTCCAGGTCAAGAAGATCGTGCTCGAGGAGCTCACCGAGACCCTCGGTGGTGAGACCCTGCGCATCACCTACGCCTCGAAGCCCCCGACCGTGGTGCTGATGGCCGGTCTGCAGGGCTCGGGCAAGACGACCAACTCGGCCAAGCTGGCTCGCTGGTTCAAGGCCCAGGGCCGCAACCCGCTCATGGTCGGTGCCGACCTGCAGCGACCCGCAGCCGTCGAGCAGCTCCGCACGCTCGGCCGTCAGATCGACGTGCCGGTGTACTCCGCACCCGACGACGTCGTCGCCTCGGGCGCCGGCGACCCGGTCGACGTGGCCAAGGGCGCCGTCGCCGAGGCCCGGCGCCTCGGCCGCGACGTCCTGATCGTCGACACCGCGGGCCGACTCGCGATCGACGCCGAGCTCATGGAGCAGGTCCGCCGGATCTCCGCCGAGGTCGAGCCCGACTACACGTTCCTCGTCGTCGACGCCATGACCGGCCAGGACGCCGTCGGTGTCGCCGAGTCCTTCCACGCCACGCTCGAGCTCGACGGCGTGATCCTCACCAAGCTCGACGGCGACGCCCGCGGTGGCGCCGCGCTGTCGGTCAAGGAGGTCGTCGGTCGTCCGATCGCGTTCGCCTCGACCGGTGAGAAGCTCGAGGACTTCGACCTGTTCCACCCGGACCGGCTCGCCGGTCGGATCCTGGGCGAGGGCGACCTGGCGACCCTGATCGAGAAGGCCGAGGAGGCCTTCGAGCAGGACCAGGCAGAGGCTGCGGCCGCTCGCCTGATGGAGGGCACCTTCACCTTCGACGACTTCCTCGACCAGATGCAGGCGCTCAAGAAGATGGGCCCGCTGTCGGGGGTCATGTCGATGCTGCCGGGCATCCCCAAGGAGGTCCGCGACGTCGAGATCGACGACCGTCAGATCGCCCGCATCGAGGGGATCATCAAGTCGATGACGATCGAGGAGCGCATCAAGCCCGACGTCATCGACAACTCCCGCCGCGACCGGATCGCCCGCGGTTCGGGCACGTCGTCGTCCGACGTCAGCCAGCTCGTCACCCAGTTCAAGCAGATGCGCCAGATGATGCAGCAGATGGGTGGCAACTCCTTCGCGAAGCGCAAGGCGAAGAAGGCCAAGAAGAAGGGCCGCAAGGGCGGTGGCGGCCGTGTCACCCCGAAGGGCTCTCCGGCGATCAAGAAGGAGGCGTTCGCGCTGCCGACGATCGAGGAGATGGAGGCGCAGCTACCCGGACGCGGCGGCAAGAACCTCCCCGACGGCCTGGGCTGAGC
>JAEWED010000156.1 GCA_023389745.1 Actinomycetes bacterium | reverse complement strand
GTGCCGAGCGGCTCACGGTTGTCGCTCGCGCTCCAGCCGACGAACTTGCCGTAGAACGTCGGGCGTCCGACGGTGGTCACGGCGGGATCGGTGGAGCTCGCCTGAACGTGCACCAGCGTGTCGGCGACCGAGAGCTTCTGGTTGCGGTCGATGATCGTGTACGTCCCGGAGAGGTTGTTCTGGTTCGTCGCGTCGCCCATGCCGCCGTTGCCGAAGTAGCCGGGGTCGCCGGGGACTCGCTGCGTGCAGTTGTTCACGGTATCGAACGTGACGTAGCCGCGCGCGATCGCGTCCCCGTGCGTGGCGCCGGCGCATTTGCCGCCGAACTGCACAGGTGACGCTTTCCCCGTGTGCGCGCTCACGAGATCCGCGATGGCGGCGGCCGAGAGACGCGCTGGGGGGAGCTGGCCAGTGCAGCTCGCGAAGTTGATGTCCTGCGAATAGATCCCTTTTGGCGAGATCCCGCCGGTGGGGTCCTGGCCCGCGCTCGCCGTGAGGTCGACGAGCCCCTTCTGGAAGAGCCATCGCAGATCGACGAGCGACGAGTCGTAGCCGGTCAAGTAGATGTTGAAGCGGTGCGTGGGGATGCCGTAGTCGGTCCACAAGGTCGCGTGGACGAGCACCGCCGACGCGAACAGGTTGACCAGGCGGATCTGCGTGTTGACCCCGCTCGGGTCGACGGTGTCGACCTCGAAGTGCGGGGAGAGCAAGGTCGCCGCAGGGGCCACGTCCGAGACCCCGATCGCCGGCGTCTTGACCGGCACATAGGTCTGGGTGTTCGGGTCGAAGCTGCCTTCGTGGGGCGGCATCGAGTGATGCGCTCGTGTCGCGCTGTCGACGGCGACCGCCGCGAGGTTCGTGCCGAACTTGGAGAGCGTGCCGTTGCGCGAGCCGGGATAGTGGATGGCCATCGCGAACGACTGCGCCGCGAGCGGATCGAACGAGGGCCCGCCCGCGGCCGCCATGTTGCTCGAGAACACGAGGGTGCCGTTCTTGGACGTGACGGGGATCGCGCTACCGCCGATGCGCGTGCGCGTCAGGTCGGTCTGGAAGGGTTGCGTCGCCGACAGCTCGGTCACGCCCTCCTGCATGTCGAACGCCAGGAGGCCTTCGCTGGCGAGGGGATAGGTGCTCGGCGACGTACCGCACGTGAACGCTTCCTGGCTGACGCGCGAGTCGCGCCAGACGATCACGTCGGTCTCCTGCGTGGTGAAGGGGATCTGCCACGACGTCGCGAGCGGCTCGCGGTTGTCGGCGGCGTTCCAGCCCACGTAGCGCCCGTAGAAGGTGTAGCGCCCGGCGGTCGAGGTGCGCGCGTCGGCCGCGCTGGCCTCGATGTGGACGGCGGGCTGCGCCTGCACGTGAGAGGTGGTGGCGTCGATGAAGAAGAAGTCGCCGAGCAGGTAGTTCTGATTCGTCGCGTCCCCGGTCCCGCCTGCGCCGAAGTAGCCGGGCATCGAAGGAACGCGCGACGTGCAGTTGTTCACGGTGTCGATCGTGACGTACCCGCGGGCGATCGTGTCGCCGTGGTCGGGACCCGCGCACTTGTTGCCGAGCGTCGTCGAGGACTTCCCGGTCAGGGCCGCCTTCAGGCCCGTGATGGTGCCGGCAGCGAGCGTCGCCGTCGGCAATACGCCGTTGCACGATGCGTAGTTGATGTCTTGCGAGGTCGGCCCCTGCGGGCTGATCGTGCCCGCCGGATCCTGACCGGCGGTCGCCGTCTGCGGGACCTTGCCGTTGACGAAGAGCTCGCGCAGGCTGATCGACTGCACGTCGTAGCCGGTGAGGTAGACGTGGAAGTGATGGACGGGCACGCCCATCTCGCTCCAGATCGTGACGTTGGTCAGCGCCGCCGACGCATTCGAGTTCTGGACGGTGATGATCGTGTCGTTCTTGCCGGCGCCGGTGTCCACCTCGAAGTAGGGATAGAGCAGCGTGGCGGCGGGCACGTTGTCGAGCGTGCCGATCGCGGCGTCGGCCGGACGAGCCGCGAAGAGGACGCCTGCGCCGAACGGCAGCGCAAGAAGCTTGGTCCAAGAGGCTTTCGTCATCCGCTTTCCCGCACGGCGGCGTCGCAGGGTCAGGCCGACGAACGCGACCATGCCGAGGACGATCCCGAAGATGCCGGCGGATTGGTTCCCACCACGGACTTTGCAACCGCAGCCGCTGTCGTCGGCGAGCGCGCCGGTGCCGGCCGTGCCTCCGTCGCTGTCGTTCACGAGCGCGCAATCTTTGGTGCACTTGCCGCCGGCGGAGCCATTCTTGTCGCCCTCGTCGCATTGCTCACCCGGGTCGACCTTCCCGTTGCCACACGCGTTGCCGCTGATGGTGACCGCGGCAGCGCTGGGCGAGCCCAACTCGTAGACGACGCTCGGCGCGACCGTCGCGATGACCGTGCTGCCGAGCGGCGCGTCCTTGGTCGGGATCACGTCGACGGTGGCGGAGGCCGCCCCGTCCGAAATCGTGACGATGCCGTCGAGCGGCGCATACGCGCTCGCTGGGGCAGTGCCGGATACCGTGTATTTTACAGCCAATGCACCGGTCGTGTCGCCGGCGCGGGCGAAGGTGAACTGGCCGCGCTGACCGCCCACGACGGCTGCCGCCTGACTTGCGGAGACAGTGACGAGCGGCAGGGAGCAGGGCAAGTCGAGCGCCCAGCTGTCGATCGCTCCGCTGCCATATCCGGCGCCGTCGGAGACGCGCAAGCTCCACGTTCCGTTGCGGCCCTTACCGTT
>JAEWED010000121.1 GCA_023389745.1 Actinomycetes bacterium | reverse complement strand
GATCCAGGCCGGGAGGATGCCGACGAGGATCCCGGCGGTGGCCAGCGGCGGGAGCGGCGGCCACGTCAGCGGCTGCAGCGACGGGCTGAGGTTCGAGGGGTCGATGTCCGCGGCGACGAAGAGCACGATGGCGACCACCAACCCGCAGGCGGCCACGCCGAGCTCGGGCAGTCGCCACTCGTCCGGACGGTAGCGGGTCCGTCGCACACGCCGACCGCCCAGGAAGAAGCCCGCGCCGGCGCAGGCCATGCCCAACACGAGCACCGGCAGGCCCAAGGGGCGTGGCGTCGTCGAGTCGAGCAGTCCGTAGGTGCCGACGCAGACACCCGCCAGGCCGCCCAGGACCAGCGCACCCGTGGTCCTGCGCGCCGCCCGTGGCAGCTCGGCGGTGCGGCCGTACCCGCGGGAGTCCATCGCCGCCGCCAGCAGGAGCGACCGGTCGAGCGCATCGGTCATCACGGGAACGACGATCGAGCGGAACAGGTGCGTGTGGCGTCCGACCTCTCCGCGGAGCTTGCGCGCCCGGTGGATGCGCTGGCCGCTCTCGACCAGCTGCGGCGCGACGGTGAGCGCGACGGTGATCGCCACGCCGAGCTCGTAGAGGGCGCTCGGCACCGACTTGAGCAGCCGCTTCGGGTTGGCCAGGACGTTCGCTGCACCGAGGCAGATCAACAGCGTGGCCAGTCGGAGCCCGTCGTAGAACGCGGCGAGGATCCCCTCGAGCGAGACCGGACCGCCGACTCGGATGCCGGCTGCGGCTTCGGGCAGCGGGATCTCCGGCAGCGTGAACAACACGTGCTCCCCGTGCTGGCCGTCCAGCAGCATCCGGAACACCACGCGCATCGCGATGATGAACAACCCCAGGTAGAGGTAGGCGACGAAGCCCTTCGCCCACGGTGCATCGGTTCGGCGCGCCGAGACGACGAACGCGACGACGGCGAGCACGACGCCGAGCAGCAATGGGTTGGTGGTGCGGCTCGCTGCCGTCGCCATGCCGAGCGCCCAGATCCACCAGGCGGCCGGATGCAGCGCTCGCGGGAGGCGGGTTGCGCCGATGCTCACCGGCTGTCGACCGCCCGACGGCGCGTGCGCACGAGGGCGCAGGCGGCGACCACGACGATGAACGAGACGGCGAGCAGCGCACCGATCGGCGAGCTCGTGCGCGCCCCGCCGGACAGGTCGACCAGGCCGGCCGTCGCCTCGTCCCGCGACGCCGCTGCGCCTGTCCGCTCACCGTGCACGTCTGCATCCTCAGCCGACCCGGCCATCGCCGTCGAGTCGGCGTCGTGCACGTCCGCGCCCTCGACGTCCGGCGCGTCGTCGGTGACCGTGGTCGTCGACCCGTCGGATCCACCGGACCCACCGGCGGCGGGGGTCGAGCCGCGGTCCGTCGACTCGTCTGCGACGTCGGTGGGCGCGGTGTGTGCGGCCGGCGGGTCGCCCGGGCTCGGGGCCGCCGACGTGCCACCTGTGGCGCCGCCAGCGCTGTGCGGTCCCGGCGACGCGACCGGAGGCGGTGTCGTCGGCGGTGTCGGCGCGGCCGGAGGTGTCGGGACCGTCGGACCAGGAGGGGTGCGCCCCGGGTCGCAGTCGCCGTCCGCGAGCGGTCGTGCCGGAGCCCCGGGGGCCGCGGGCGGGACGGCGAACCGGGGTGGAGGCGCCGCCGACGCGGAACGCTGCGAGGAGAACGACCACGCCTCGACGCTGCCCGGGGTCGCCTGGCGGTTCCCGGCGCCCCAGTTGCTGTAGCACCACTGCCCGCCGCGGCTCGCGAGCCAGTAGGACCAGTAGGCCGTGGCCGGAGAGGTGTCGATGCAGCGTTCGTCGACCGGGCGCCCCGCGATCTTGCACAGGAAGCCGGGGAACCGGGCGGCGGTCTGGTACTGCACGCCGGCCGCCTGCAGCACTCCGAAGCCGGTCATGCCCGGCGACCACGGTGCGCAGCGCACGTTGACGCCCCCGCCGAGGTCGTGGAAGTCGACCACGACGGTGACGCCGAGTGCATCGGTGCAGACGCCGTCGTGGCCCTGGGCACCCGCCGGATCGGTGGTGACCGCGCTCCAGCCGGCGGCCGCCAGGACCGCGACGATGAGCCAGCGGCGGTGACGGGTCATGGTCGTGTCACCCCTCGGCCGGGCAGGACCAGCGCGACGCAGGTCAGGATCAGGCCGACGAGCAGCGTGGCCACGCCGACGGCGGCGAGGCCTGCGGCGTCGACGCCGGTGAGGGCCAGCGCTCCCCGGTTCGACGCGACCTGAGGGGCGACTGCCGCACCGGCGGTCGGTCCCGACGACCGCACTCCGGCGGCGTGCAACGCCTCGACGGTCGGGCTCGGCGGTGGGTCCAGCGGTGCGGCGCCGATCGACCCGGGCGCACTCGTGGTGGGAGTGCTCGTGGAGGGAGCGCTGCTCGGGACGGTGGCGGTCGGAACGGTGGTGGTCGGGACGGTGGTGGTCGCGACGGTGGTGGTCGTCGGGAGCGGACCCTCGACCGCGGCGCCGTACCGGTCGAGTCCGAGCGCGAGCACGCCCTGGGCCGTGGCCCGTCGCCACTGATCGGCCCCGGACGGGGTGAGCCCGTCGCGGAGCGCCACGGTGACCTGACCCGGCTGGTAGGCGATCGCGCCGGCGTGGCCGCTCGCCGGCGTGCCGGCGACCAACGTCGAGGTGAGCTGCAGGCGGTCGCGGATCCATGCGGCGCCGCGGTCGGCCGGTGCGTGGTGACCGGCGGCACGCAGCGCCTGCACGGCGAGTCCCGTGCTGTTCGCGTTGACCGTCGCGGTCGGCCCGCTGCCGGCCCAACCACCCGTGGTCGGGTCCTGGACCGAGGCCAGCCAGCTGATGGCCCGCGACATCGCTGTCGTGCGTGCATCGGTGCGGGGCGCGGCCAGCAGCGCCTGCACGGCCACCGCCGTGCTGTCGGGGTCGGCGTCGATGTCCGAGGCGCAGCCGTCGGAGCCGCTGTAGAAGAGTCGGAAGCCGCCGTTCGGGCACTGCTGTGCGAGCAGGAAGTCGATCGCCTCGGTCGGCATCCCTCGGTCGGTGTACGACAGCGCGAGCATCGAGAGCGCCTGTCCGAAGCCGTTGCTGTTGTCCGGGGCGTGCGGGTTGCGGTCGGCGATCCGCCCGGTCTCACCGCCGCTGAGGACCATCAGCGATCGCAGCTCGGCTTCGAGATCCACTCCCCCCACCGACGAGACGTCACGTCCTTGGGCCTCGGCGGCGAGGAGGATCTTCCCCAGCGGCCCGGCCAGTCGGACGCCGGCGAAGTCCGGCCCCAGGTCGTCCCAGCTGGAGTAGGTGTCGATGTTGGCGAGCAGCAGGTCGGTCGCGGTCTGCGCTGCCGGGTCGTCGCCTCGACCGGCGGCGACGTGGGCGAGCACCGCGTCCGCGGTGATGCCCCAGTCTCTGCCCGGACCGACCGGGGCGGGGAGCGACCCGCCGTTGCTGGCCAGCTGCCCGCCGAGCCAGTCCAGGGCCTCGTGCGCCGACGTCGACGGTGCCGCGTGCACGGCGTGATCATCGACGGCCATGGCCGGCACCCACGCGGCGACGCCCAGCACGCAGGCTGCAACGAGTCGTCGGGGTCGGCGGGTGGTTCTGGGCATCTCGGATCTCCTCGGGTGGACGCCGCCGCCCAGGGGATCCGGGACTGCTCCCGCACCTGCCAGGCTTCGACGTCCGCTCTCCGCGGCGGACGGGATCGAAGCAACACCTCGTGACGAGCATTCCGACTCGGGCCTGGGGCCCTCACGGCTGCGGGACAGTGCCGGACTTTCACCGGCTTTCCTCGACTCGTGGTGGTTGGGTTGTGGTTCCATCAGACCATCCCGCGATCGACGCGGGCAAAAGAGGTGTCGAGGGGTGACCGCTCGACGGAGGGGGTGATCATGAAGGTGCGCATCGGGTTCGGCCTCGGCACGCAGACGCGGGCCAACGAGCCCGGGCCGTTCGGCGAGCTGGTCGACGCCCTCGAGGACCTCCGCTTCGACTCGCTGTGGCTCTCGGAACGCCTCACCGGCGACGCCCCGGACCCGCTGGTGGCGTTGTCGTTCGCCGCCGGGCGGACCCGACGCCTGAAGCTCGGCACCGCGGTGCTCGTGCTGCCCGGGCGCAACCCGGTCGTGCTCGCCAAGGAGCTCGCCTCGCTCGATCGGCTCTCGAACGGACGGCTGCTGCCGGCGGTCGGTCTCGGCGCGCCGGTCCCGGTGGAGCACCGGGCCTTCGGCGTCGAGCGCACCGAGCGGGCCGCCTGGTTCGACGAGGCGATCACGCTCATGCGCTCGCTGTGGTCGGGTGACGAGGTGACCCACGACGGCGAACGCTTCGCCGTCGAGTCGGTGCGGCTGCGACCCGTGCCGGTGCAGCAGCCCATCGAGCTCTGGCTCGGCGGTCGCACCTCGTCGGAGCTGCGGCGGACCGGCCGGCTCGGCGACGGCTGGCTGCCGTCGTTCACGACCCCCTCCGACGTCGCCGAGGGTTGGGAGCTGGTCAACGCCACCGCGGCGGAGCACGACCGCTCGATCGACCCCGAGCACCTGGGCGTGCTCATCCCGTACGCCGAGCACGAGCTGCCCGACGCGATGTCGGCGTTCCTCTCGAAGCAGCGCCCCGACGTCGCGGTCGAGTCCGTGGTGCCCGTCGGGCCTCACGCGCTCCGACGTCTCATCGAGGACTTCATCGCCGTGGGGGCGTCGAAGTTCGTCATCACCCCGCTCGACGAGCTGACCCCGGACGATCCCGGCGGTTGGCTGGCGCGGGTCGAACGCCTCGATGCCGCCGTCCGCGACCTCGAGAACTGAGCGACGACCGTCGACCGAATCGCACTGGAGGCTCACATGGGAACCGCAGAGGAGCACGCAGACGAACGGCGCTGGTGGATCCTTGCCGTGCTCTGCTTCAGCCTGCTCGTGATCGTGCTCGACAACTCGATCCTGAACGTCGCGATCCCGACGATCATCAGGGACCTCGACGCGAGCAACAGCCAGCTGCAGTGGATCGTCGACTCCTACACGCTGGTCTTCGCCGGCCTGCTGCTCAGCGCCGGTGCGCTGGGTGACCGGTTCGGTCGACGACCCGCGCTGCAGATCGGCTTCGTGATCTTCGGCCTCGGATCGGTCATCTCGGCGATCGCCACCTCGGCGAACCAGCTCATCGGCACACGTGCGGTCATGGGCATCGGCGGCGCGCTGATCATGCCGGCCACGTTGTCGATCATCACGAACGTGTTCCCGCCCGAGGAGCGTGGCCGCGCGATCGGCGTGTGGGCCGGTGTCGCCGGTCTCGGTGCCGCGCTCGGCCCGCTGACCGGAGGGTTCCTCGTCGAGCACTTCTACTGGGGCTCGGTGTTCCTGGTGAACATCCCGATCGTGGTGATCGGCCTCATCGCCGGGTTCTTCCTCATCCCCGACTCCAAGGACCCCGCGGCGCCGCGCCTCGACGTCGTCGGCGCGCTGCTGTCGATCGTGGGCCTGACGGCGCTGCTCTTCGCGATCATCGAGGCGCCCTCCCACGGGTGGGGCGAGCCGAGGATCCTGGGCTCGCTGGTCGCAGGTGTCGTCCTGCTCATCGCCTTCGTGCTGTGGGAGCGCCACAGCAGCCACCCCATGCTCGACGTGTCGTTCTTCCGGAACCCCCGGTTCAGCGCGGCGAGCGGTTCGATCACCGTCGTGTTCTTCTCGATGTTCGGGTCGATCTTCCTGCTGACGCAGTACTTCCAGTTCGTGCTCGGCTACACGCCGCTGCAGACGGGCATCCGGATGCTGCCGTTCGCCCTGACGATGATGGTCTTCGCCCCGACGAGCCCGCGGATCGTCGAGCGCATCGGCACCAAGGTCACGGTGACCATCGGGCTCTCCCTGGTGACGCTCGGGCTGGTGACGATGTCGACGTTGCGGGTCGACAGCGCGTACGTCGACGTCGCCTGGCGACTCGTGGTCATGGCCGCGGGCATGGGACTGACCATGGCGCCGGCGACCGACTCGGTCATGGGGTCGCTGCCCCTCGCCAAGGCAGGGGTCGGCTCCGCGGTCAACGACACGACACGTCAGGTCGGTGGTGCACTCGGCGTCGCGGTGATCGGCAGCGTGCTCGCGTCGACCTACGGCAGCAAGGTCGACGACTTCCTCACCGGACTGGGCGCGCCCGACGCGGCGGTCGAGGCCGCGACCTCGTCGCTCGGCGGAGCTGCGCAGGTGGCCGCCGACCCGCGGGTGCCGGCCGACGTCGGGTCACGGCTGATGGAGATCGCGAACCAGGGCTTCGTCGACGCGATGCACCGAGGTGTGCTGGTCGCGGCGCTGGCGACGGCGCTCGGCGCAGTGATGGCGTTCGTGTTCCTGCCGGCCCGGGCACGACCTCAGGACCTGGCGGGTCAGGACGGCGAGTTCGCCGCCGAGCACTGAGCGCGCTGCGCAACGTCGTCCGTCGTGCGCGAACTCAGCCCACGTCGAGTTCGGCAGCAAGCTGAGATAGTCGCGGCAAGTCCCCGTCGCTCGGCGAGTTGAAAGGAGCCTCGCAGGTGCCCCAGAACGGCACTTCGGGGGCGGTTCTCGTTCGTCATCCACTCGCGGGTGAACCGAGAGGCGACTTCGGCGATGGGCACATGAGCACCGCGTCGTCGGTGGTCTCCAGGGGTGTTTCGAGGGTGAGGTATTCGCCATCGGATTGGAGGAAGTCTGCGACGGCGACCTCGGAGTCTCCACGTAGTGGGTCCCATTCGCCTTTCAGGTCGAGCCGTTCCTCCTGCGCTCGGAATGCTGTATCGAGGTCGCCGGGCGTCGGCATCTCTGAGCGCGCACGATCGCACAGCAACTCATGCGCGGTCGCAGGGTCCCCTCTGAAGAGCGCATCCAAGTACTCGGCTCGCTCAGCAGCGTGGTCGGGTCCCGTCAGGCTGCAGGAGCAGACGATGAGCAGAGCCACGACACCGGCAAACGTGGCTGGCCGTCGCCGACCTTGACGCCGAGTCGTGGCCTTGTGTTCCTCCATCACTTCACCAGTGTTCCAGCGAGGGCGACCCCTCTCGTCGATCGGCGGGTGGCGGGCATGGCTCACTGGCGATTCCGGGGCGCCCGCCAGGCTGATTGACTGTCGACCATGCGAGCCGAGTCTGAGCAGGTGGCCCGGTGGTCTGCCGCCATTCGCGAGTACGACCCACTCGAGCCATGGCTCACCGAATCAGCCCAGGATGAGAACTACTGGGACGAGGTTGCCGAGTTGGTCGTCACTCGCCTCGGGGCCCGGGGGAACCAGGCTGACGCAGTCGACGCGTTGCGGCATGCGTTGGTCCTGACATTTCCGAACGTCGAGCTACAGAGCGACAACGGCTTCTATCGCGACAACGTCGACGAGCGGCTGCGCCGTATGGCCGCGAAGGCTCTGAGCTGACACGGACCAGACCGCCCCCGAACGCCGGGTGTGGGCTACCCGTCTATGGGGACCGTTCGTGCCCACTCACGCAGGTCGTCGAGTGCCAGCTCCGGATCAACGGCACCCGACTCGCCCGAGACTCCCCGCGGTCCGACGGCTCGCACTCGGTACTGGCCGTTCGACACCTCTTCACGGTGAACTCCCAACCGGGCAGCTCGGGGTACTCAACAACTCCCACGCCCGAATCTTTGCAGAGCAATTGACTGCCGCGCGTCACTGATCGCCGGAACAGACGCCCGGTCGCGGGCGCTTCTGCGGAAGCGTCAGCACCGGTGAGCGCGAGTGCCGGGTTGCACTTCCGCGCCGAGTTGGAACGAAAGCGAGCGGTCGAACCACCTGCGTTTCGTCGCAACTCGGCTTCGGGACACACCCCACGGACCGGCGTGCGCTGACACTCGACGCTTCTGCGGAAGCGTCCGCTCGGAGTGACGTCGCGCGACAGACGGAGTGGGAGCTCAGCCCACGTCGAGGATCGTGACGGACGGCCGGTCCAGGAACCTGACCTGCGGTGCGCCGCCGCGCTCGGCACCGACGCCGGGTGAGACGTAGACGCGGTTGCCGGCGACGTCGTGCAGACCACCTCGGGCGACGTGGCGGGGGACGTCGGACAACGTGAGCAGCGGACCGATGAGCGGCACGACGATCTGCCCGCCGTGGGTGTGCCCCGACACGGTCAGGTCGACCCGGGAGGCGGGCGGCAGCTCGAGCACGGCGTCGGGTCGGTGGGCGAGCTGGATGGTGATCGCACCGTCGACGGGCTCGGCCGACAACGCTTGGCGCACGGCGGCCGCGCCGACGTCGTCGTGGCGTCCACCGACCCCGCCGACGAGCAGCTGGCGGTCGCGCACGTCGATGCGCGTCGTGGTGTCGAGCAGCAGCTCCATGTCGGTGCCCTCGACCACACGCCGCAGCATCTCGAGGCCGTCGACGTCACCAGGCACGACGTAGACCCCGTGCGGCGCGTGCAGCTCCGAGTAGAGCGCTCGCAGCGCCGGCAGCTGTGCCTCGAAGCGCTCGGGCTCCATGTGGAACAGGTCGCCCGGCACGAGGATCACGTCGGGTCGCTGCTCCATGAGCATCCGGACCGCACGGCGTTCGTGGTCGCCGACGGTGGCCATCTGCATGTCCGACAGCACGCCGACGCGAACGGTGCCGGTGCCGAGTCGATCATCCGCGACCGGCACCGGGACCTGGTCGACACGCAGCCAACCGGGTTCGACGTGCGACGCGTAGACGCCGAGCGGCACCGGCAACAGGCACAGCACCGCCGCGCCGACCAGCGAGGGACGCAGGTGGTCACGTGCGAGCAGCAGCGTGCCGATCGCGATGAGCGGCAACGTGACCACGACGCCGAAGTACGCGACGTGCATCGCGACGAACGGGCCGGTGCCGCCGACCAGCCCGAGCGCGATCAACACGACGGTCGTGGCTCCGGCGACGACGATCGCCACCGCCAGGTCGAGGATCCCGACCCGGCGGGGCGCGTCGCTGCGACCGCCGGACCGACTCCGGCTGAACAGATGGCGGACGAACGCCGCTGCGATCAGGCCGAGGGCAGCGGCGAAGAGCGCGCCGATGCCGGAGACGACGGTCTGGTACAGGGAGGGCTCAGTCCTCGGACGTGAGCGGGGCCTCGTTCGGGCCCGGCTCGCCCTTGCGGACCACGGCGTAGTCGAAGGGGAAGAGGGCGAGCTTGGCCATCGAGAAGTTCTTGAGGCCGAAGGGGATGCCCAGGATCGTGATGCACAGGATCACGCCGAAGAGCACGTGCCCGATCGCCAGCCAGAGGCCACCGACGATGATCCAGATGATGTTCATGACGCCCTTGGAGAAGCGGGCGCCGGGGGACTCCTGCAGCTCTCGGCCGAAGGGCCACATGACGTAGCCGGCCAGCTTGAAGGACTGGATCCCGAACGGGATGCCGATGAGCGTGATGCAGGCGAGCACGCCCGCCAGCAGGTAGGAGATGCCGAGCCACACGCCGCACAGCACGAACCAGAGGATGTTGCCGATGGTCTTCATGTTCTACCTCTCGGTCCGATCCGGTCAGATGTGAGCGGTTCGCGCGGTGGTCGTGTCGCGCACGGGCTGCTCAGCCGAGTCGACGGAGCTGGGCCCGGAGCTGTTCGTTGTCGTCCTCGAGCTCGGCGAGTCGGTGGGCGAGGCCCCGCAGCATCGACCGTGACAGCCGCGGCAGGTCGTCGAGCAGGGTGTTGAAGCCGCGGCGGTCGAGCACCTCGAGCACCAGGTCGGATGCAGCGACGACCGACGCCGTGCGGGTGATCGAGTCGAGCAGCGCGACCTCGCCGAAGTAGGCGCCGGGGCCGAGCGTCGCGACCACTTCGCCGTCCTTCACGATGTCGGCGGTGCCCTCGACGATCAGGGCGAACTCCTGGCCGAGGTCGCCCTGTCGGATGACGGTGCGTCCCTTCGGAACCCTGATCTCGTCGGTCAGCCGGTCGATCTCGTCGAGTTCGTCCTTGGTGCATCCGGCGAACATCGGCAGGGTGCGGATCCGGGCATGTCGGTCGGGCCGTGGTGTCACGGGGCGAGCCTAGTCAGGGGCCTCTGTGCCACGATGCCGATCATGGTGAAACTCTTCGCGATGCTCCGACGCCGATCCGGGATGACCAGCGAGGAGTTCGTCGAGCACTGGCGCGACCGCCACGGACCGTTGATCGCCGGCGAGCCGACGCTCGCACGCCACATCGTCCGCTACGAGCAGCACGTGCGCCACCTGCCCGACGCGCTCTCGGGGACCGACGGTGTCGACGGTGTGGCCGTGCAGTGGTTCCGTTCGATCGACGACTTCGTCGGGTTCATCTCCGAACCCGCGTACGCCGAGCTGATCGCTCCCGACGAGCAGCGCTTCCTCGACATGTCGCAGGTCGAGTACGTGATCACCGACGAACCGACCGTCGTGATCGACGGCGACGTGACCGGCGATGGCGCCGCTGCTGCCGAGGCCGCGTCGTGAGCGGCGTCGTGGTGACCGGTGGCGCGTCGGGCCTCGGCGCCGACCTGTGCCGGCGACTCGCGGTCGACGGCCTGCGTGTCGGGGTGCTCGATCGCGACGCCGAAGGCGCCCAGCGCGTCGCGGACGAGGTGGGCGGGCTCGCCCTGGTCGCCGATGTCGCCGACAGCGCGGCGTTCGACGAGCAGCTGCAGCGCGCCGCGTCGGAGCTGGACGGCGTGCGCTGGCTCGTCAACAACGCGGGCGTCGGCAACCTCAAGCCGATCGAGTCCTACACCGATCGAGAGGTCGATCTGATCTGGCGTGTGAACGTCAGCGCCACCTTCTACGGGATCCGCTCCGCGGCGCCGTTGATCCGCGAGGCGGGCGGCGGCGCCATCGTGAACGTCGCGAGCGTGTCGGGCCTGCGTCCGACCCGTGGCGAGGCGCCGTACTCCGCGGCCAAGGCGGCGGTCGTCGCGCTGTCGGCCGCGGCGGCGCTCGAGCTGGCTCCGGACATCCGCGTGAACTGCGTGTCGCCCGGGTTCGTGCACACGCCGCTCAACGACGTGCTGGCGTCGGACCCGGCGGCCCGTCAGGTGATCGAGGCGGGCACGCCGCTGGGTCGCGTCGGTGAGCCGGGCGAGGTCTCGGAGCTGATCGCCTTCCTGCTGTCGGATCGGGCGAGCTACCTGACCGGCCAGAACGTCGTGCTCGACGGCGGGTCGATGCTGACCTCGGCGCAGATGGATCCGGTGCTGGGGGCCATGCTCGATCACATGCGCTGATCAGGGGGAGCTCGATCACATGCGCTGATCAGGAGGAGCTCGATCACATGCGCTGATCAGCGGGAGCTCGATCACATGCGCTGATCGGTCTGGGTGGATGTTCCCGGCACGCCCTTCCGTCGGGCGTGGTGCGCCCGTGAGGTGTCACGATGGTGGGGCGTTGCACTCCGGTGGCGGCCGGAGCTGGGAAATCCGACGGCTGGTCGGGGCGAGGCGGAGACATGGGCGAAGTGACGATCGGGGTCGGCGGGTTCGCGCGGCAGGTGAGTCGACGGCGGCTGCAGCTGGCGTCGTCGATCCTGGTGCTGAACCTGCTGGACGTGATGACCACCAAGGGCGTGCTGTCGCGAGGCGGGGTCGAGGCGAACCCGCTCATGGCAGAGCTGATGACGGGGACGGCGGCTCCCCTGGGGCTCAAGGCGCTCGTCGCCGGGATCGCCGGCGGGCTGCTGCTGTGCTGCCCGCCCGAGTCGAAGTTGGCCGAGCGTGCCGCGGTGACCGTCGCCGGGCTCTACCTGGCGATCGTGGTGTGGAACACGGCGCTGCTCGTGCTCCTCGCGACCGGCATGGCGTGAGGCCGGTCAGCAGAGCCTGAGGGCGTCAGCAGAGCCTGAGGGCGTCAGCTCGCGGCGGCGAGCGCGGGGCCGACCCACACCTGCCAGAGCCACGGCGCGTCCTGGGGGTGGTGTTCGTGGTTCCACGCCACGTCCTTCTCCTCGGTCGGCGCGCCGTTCGCGTCGGCGCCGACGCACACCCGATCGGTCGGTTCGACGACGATCGAGTTCGGCACCTGCGCCGATGCCTCCCGCATGATCTGGTTGATCCAGCCCGGGTAGTCGGCCGGGTAGTTGCGGTCGCTGTCCTTGCCGGGGCAGACCCAGGTGACCCAGGCGGTGCGTGAGCCGGCCGCCGCGGCGCGCTGGCCGCTGGCGACGAGCTCGGTGCGGATCGCGTCGCCGACCGCATCGGACATCGCTGGGTGCCGGGAGCCGTCGGGTGCCTCGAAGCCCGACCCCTCCCAGCCGCCGACGAAGCTGACGACCCAGTCGGGGTGTCCGGTGAGTCCGAGCGCCTCGGCCTCGGGCTGCCGGTCGCACTCGTCGGCCCAGTCGAGGACTTTGCCGCCGTCGCCGATCGTGCGCCATCCGACCCGGCTGAGCACGCCGCACCCGATGAAGCCCCGGCCGTCGATCGACGTGATGCCCGCCGCGGCGAGCGATTCCGGCGTCGAGGCGAACGCGGCGACGAACGCGACCGAGTCGCCGATCACCATGACCGAACGGGTCGCCGTGGCGGGCGCCGTCCCGGGTGTGCTGCCGTCGGGGGTGCTGGCGGTGGGCGCGGTCAGCACCGTCGTGGGCGGTCGCAGCGCCAGGTCCGCGGACTCCTCGGTGGTGACCTGCTCGCTCGCCGGCGGCGGCACCTCGTTCACCGCCGCGAGGGTCAGCCCGGCGAGCACGAGCGCCAGGCCGCCCGCCCACGCACTGCGACGCGGGACGAGCCGGCGCGCCCAGCCCGTCGACAGCCGCAGCGGCGTCTCGACGAGGCGCAGCGACACCGCCGCGAGCGCGATCGAGATCGCGACGACCAACGCCGAGGACAGGTAGCGGGGGAGCTGGTCCAGGTGCTCCTCGACCGCGAGCTGCACCGGCCACGACCACAGGTACAGGCCGTAGGAGCGCACACCGATCCACGTCAGCGGGCCCCAGGACATGGCGGTCGCGAGCGGACCGGATCGGGTCGCGGTGACCACCAGCACCAGCGACGCGACCGCTGCGAGTGCGAGCGCGCCGCGGTAGGCGATCACCATGTCGGCCGAGAGGCGCAGGGCGAGCCCGACGACCGCGATCGCGGCGACGACGGCTGCGCCGTTGAGCCAGCGCGGCGCGGGTCGTGTCGGGTCGACGAAGCCGATCATCCGCATCACCGCGGCCGCGGCGCAGCCGAGCAGCAGCGCGCCGGCCCGGGTGTCGGTGCCGAAGTAGATGCGCGACAGGTCCTCGGTCACCCGCGACAGCTGCGCGGCCCAGAGGAACGACGCAACGGCCATCGTGGCGGCGACCGCCGCGACGATCGGCTCGGGGCGCCGGCCCGCGCGCTTCGCGAGCGCGACCATGCCGAGCAGCAGCAGCGGCCACACCAGGTAGAACTGCTCCTCGATCGACAGCGACCACGCGTGGCGCAGCGGCGAGGGGTCGCCCGCCCAGTACGAGGTGCCCTCGGCGATCAGGTGCCAGTTCTGCCACCAGGTCAGCGTGGCGACCGCGTCCCAGGTCAGCCCGGCGGTCGTCGAGAAGGTGACGAGCACAGCGATCACGACCACGGCGACGGCAGGGGTGAGCCGCGTGAAGCGGCGGCCCCACCAGCGGCGCATGCCGGCGGTGCCCTCGGGCGGGCGCGCCAGCAGCAGGGTCGTGATCAGGAACCCGGACAGCACGAAGAAGAGGTCGACGCCGACGAAGCCGCCGCGGAGGTGGCCGAGGTGGTACGCGACCACGCCCAGCACGGCGACGCCCCGCAGTCCGTCCAGTCCGACCACGTGGGTCCGGGCAACCGACTCCATCGGCGGACAGGCTAACGGTGCCGGTCCTCAGACAACTAGAACGCGTTACAGTTTCGGCCTGACAGGTCGTCAGCCGCAGGGTTACCATCGGCTGGAGAGCGCACCATCACCTGGCCGCGTGCGTGCACACGACCCGCTTGTCCGGAGGCATCATGAGCGACACCACGGCGAACCCGACATCGGGCGGCACCGATCTCGACGACATCCCCAAGATCGTCTCGGTGGACGACCACATCATCGAGCCGCCGAACGTGTGGACCGACCGCATCCCGTCGAAGTACGCGGATGTCATGCCCCGCTCGATCCGCATGCGGGGCACCATGAACTTCGTCGGCGGCGTCTTCTCCTTCGAGGAGACCGACGACGGCGACGAGGCCGACTGGTGGCAGTACGAGGACGGCCGGTACCCGCTGACGCGGCTCGAGTGCGCGGTCGGCTTCGACCGCTCCGAGGTCACCGTCAGCGGCATCACCTACGAGCAGATGCGCAAGGGCTGCTGGGACCCAAAGGCCCGCCTCGAGGACATGGACGCCAACTGGACCGAGGCGTCGATGTCGTTCCCGTCCAGCTTCCCCCGCTTCTGCGGTCAGCGCTTCTACGAGGCGAAGGACAAGGTCCTCGCCGACCTGTGCGTGAAGGCGTACAACGACTGGCAGGTCGACGAGTGGTGCGGCGACTCCAACGGTCGCCTCATCCCCTGCATCATCGTGCAGCTGTGGGACCCGCAGCTCGCCGCTGCGGAGATCCGTCGCAACGCCGCCCGTGGTGTGCGTGGCATGACCTTCTCCGAGATCCCGCCCTACCTCGGTCTGCCGTCGATCCACGATCCGAACGGCTACTGGGATCCGATGTTCGAGGCCTGCGCCGAGACCGGCGTCGTGGTGAACATGCACATCGGCTCCAGCTCGAAGATGCCCTCGACCTCGGCCGACGCGCCGGCAGCGGTCGGCTCGACGCTCACGTTCAACAACGCGATGGCGTCGATGACCGACTTCCTGTTCTCCGGGGTGCTCGAGCGCTTCCCGACGCTGAAGCTCGCCTACTCCGAGGGCCAGATCGGCTGGATCCCCTACATCCTCGAGCGCGCCGACAAGGTGTGGGACGAGAACCGCGCCTGGGGTGGCTTCGGCGACAAGGTGCCGAACCCGCCGTCGACCTACTACTACCGCCAGATCTACGGCTGCTTCTTCGACGACGAGTACGGCCTCGACAACCTCGAGAAGGTCGGTGTGGGCAACATCTGCTTCGAGACCGACTACCCGCACTCCGACAGCACCTGGCCGCACTCGCGCGAGACCGCGCACAAGCTGATGGGGCACCTGCCCCGTGACATCGTCTCCAAGCTGGTCCGCGGCAACGCGATCGACCTGCTCGGCCTGGATCTGGAGCACTGAGTGTCTGATTCCACGTACCGCCTGACCATCGGCGGCGAGTCGGTCGAAGGTGCCGCGGGCACCTACGACATCATCAACCCGGCGACCGAAGAGGTCGCGGGGCGGGCGCCCGAGGCGACCGTCGAGCAGGCGAACGCCGCGGTCGACGCCGCTGCTGACGCGTTCGAGTCCTGGTCGCGCACCTCACCCCAGGAGCGCGCCGCGTTGCTCAACCGCGCCGCTGACCTGATCGAGGAGCACCGCAAGGAGATCATCCCGGTCCTCCAGGCAGAGACCGGCGCGACCGCCAACACGGTGAAGTCGATGCAGTTCTTCCCGGCGACGGGCCGGCTGCGCCGCTACGCCCAGGGCGCGCTGAAGTCGAACATCGACCCGCTGCCGCCGGCGGTCATGCCGACCACACCCCTCGCTCCGGGTGGGCTGATCTCGGCCGCCGTGCACCGTGCGCCGGTCGGCGTGGTCACCTGCATCACCTCGTACAACGTCCCGATGACCAACATGGCCGGCAAGATCGGCCCCGCGCTCGCCATGGGCAACACGGTGGTCATCAAGCCGGCGCCGCAGGACCCGCTCGGTGTGCTGCGGATGGTCGAGCTCATGAACGAGGCCGGCTTCCCGCCCGGCGTCGTCAACGTGGTGACGGGCAAGGAGATCGCGCCGTCCGAGGCGGTCGTCGCGCATCCCCGCACCGACATGGTGTCGTTCACCGGTTCGACCGGGGTCGGCCAGCACATCGGTTCGGTCTGCGGTTCGCAGATGAAGCGCCAGCTGATGGAGCTCGGCGGCAAGGGTGCGTGCATCGTCTTCGACGACGCCGACCTGCGTGCCGCGATCGGCGGCATCTCGTCGGTCTGGGGGTTCCACTCCGGGCAGATCTGCACCTCGCCGACCCGTGTCATCGTGCAGCGCGGCGTGTACGACCAGCTCGTCGGTGGGTTGCAGCAGGCGGCGGCGCACATGAAGGTCGGTGACCCGACCGAGCGTGAGACCGTCGTCGGTCCCGTCATCTCCGCGGCACACCGCGGTCGCATCGAGGGCTTCATCGAGGCGGGCGTCGCCGAGGGTGCGACCGTCGCGGTCGGCGGCCAGCGCCCCGACATCGAGAAGGGCTTCTACGTCGCTCCGACGCTGCTCGTCGACTGCACCAACCAGATGACCCCGGTGCGCGAGGAGCTCTTCGGCCCGGTCGTCGTGGTCGTGCCCTTCGATGACGAGGACGAGGCGATCGCCATCGCGAACGACAGCGACTACGGGCTGTACAGCTACGTGTTCTCGAAGGACACCGGCCGTGCGTTCAACGTGGCCCAGCGCCTGCGCTCGGGCAACGTCGGCATCAACACGCTGCAGCGCAACCACGAGGCCCCGTTCGGCGGCTTCAAGCAGTCCGGTGTGGGTCGCGACGGCGGCGACTACGGCTTGCTGGCGTACTCCGAGCTGCAGTCGATCGTCTGGCCCGGCTGACACCGGACCCCCGGTCTCGACCGTCTCGACGTTCTCCACCTTCTCGACCCTCTTCACGAACTCGACCCTCTTCACGAAATCCGCTCTCGTTTTCGGGGTGACACCCCGAAAACGAGAGCGGATTTCGGGCTTCTGGCGGGATTTTCGGAGACGTTCCGCGAAAAGTGTCAGAACGGGATCGGTGGGTGCTCTGGACCCCCGTACGGCGACGACGGGTCGCCGATGGAACAAGGAGCACACCATGTCGGAGACCACGAACACCCGTACCGCCCGCCACCACGGCACCACCCGCACGAACGGCCTGGTCCGCAGCGCCGGCCTCTTCCTCGCCGGCACCGCCGGGGCGCTCGCCCTGACCGGCGGGTTCGCCGGGTCGGCCTCGGCGCTGACGCCGGCGCCCCAGCCGACGCTGCCGATCGCCCAGGCCGAGCCGCAGCCCCAGCCGCCGGTGATCCCCGGCGTCATCGTGCTGCCGTCGGATCCCGGCCCGGTGGATCCCGCACCGCAGATCCCCGCCGGTCCCGACCAGGTCGCGCAGCCGATGCCGATCCCGGAGCCGCACCCGGCACCGCACCCGCAGGGCCCGGGCGACCTGGTCGCCAACCCGCAGGACCCGGGTCCGTGGGGTCCGGGCGACCTCACCGACGCTGACGACGAGCCCGGTCTGCCCGGTCCGGACGACTTCACCAACGGCGAGGACGACCCCGGCTTCGACGGCCCGGGCGACCTCACCGACGCCGAGGACGAGCCGACGCTGCCGGACCCCGGTGCCGAGCAGCCCGGCGCCGAGGCCGAGGTCGCGGACCAGCCCGAGGCCGAGGTCGCGGACGAGCGAGCGGACGCTGCGGACTCGCTCGACGACGCTGCCGAGGCACCCGCGGCGCTGGCGTTCACCGGGTCGGACCTCGGTCTGGTCGGGGCCGGCAGCGGACTGCTGCTCGCCGGCGGACTCGCCGCTGCGATCGCCCGCCGCCGTAGCCACCTCACGGCCTGAGGCGAGTGCAAGACTTGCGGCCACACGGGGGTCGAGTGGGGTCGATGGAGAGCGTGCACGAATGGGATGCCGTCGGGGACGAGTCGCTGGTCGCGGCCGCCCTCGACGGCTCTCCCGATGCACGGGCCGAGATCTACCGGCGCTACGCGGATCGGGTGCACACCATGTGCGCGCACATGCTCTCGGACCGCGACGAGGCCGCCGACGTGTGCGGCCAGGTGTTCCTCACGGCGTTCGACCGACTCGGGCAGCTGCGTGACGCCACCCGGCTGCGTGCGTGGATCTTCGCCATCACCCGCCACGAGGTGTACCGGCGCACCCGACGTCGGCGCCGGATCGAGCTGATCGGGGAGGTGGAACGGATGGACCAGCTGCACACCGACCAGTTGCTGCACATCGGCGACGAGGCGGACGAGGACGTGATCGGTGCGGCCGAGTTGGTCGCCGTCGTCCGGGCCGCCGCCGACGGTCTCGACGACAAGGACCGGATGGTGCTCGAGCTGCAGCTGCAGGAGCTCGGCGGCGACGAGATGGCCGAGGCGCTCGGCACGACGACCTCGACGGCCTACCAGCAGGTGCACCGCATGAAGGAGCGCTTCGAGCGCTCGCTCGGAGCGTTGCTGATCGCCCGGACCGGACGGGCCGACTGCGACGAGCTCGACGAACTGCTCGACGGGTGGGACGGCCACTTCAGCGTGCTGTGGCGCAAGCGCGTCGCCCGCCACGTCGACCGCTGCGAGGTGTGCGAACGGCGGCGCGGCGCCGTGCCGGCCACCTTGTTCGGCGGCGCAGGTGCCGCCGCGGTGC